>CAMGFF010000026.1 GCA_946055125.1 uncultured Prevotellaceae bacterium
AGACTGACGCGCCGCTCCAGGCGTTCTTTGGTGACATTCTGCCAGAGCACGACAGTCAGCGTGTGCATAACACAGACATTAAGAAGGTGCTTCAGTGGTATACTATTCTGGTGAATGCCGGCGAAACTAACTTCATTGAGGAGGAGAAGAAATAGCTGTGAGCTGTGAGCAATGAGCAATGAGCAATGAGCTATGGGCTATGGGCTGTGAGCTTTGGGCTATTTAGGATATTGATGAGAGGAGGGGCGAGTGTGGCTGCTCCTCTCGCTTTTTCTGCGAGGGGGAGGTGTAATGGTATTACGGCTCTCGCAGGGGGTGATTTACGGAGCGTTAGCGTAGCTGTCGTATTGTAAAGCTGTAGATTTCGTGACTGTTATCGCGGACACACCAGGGTGCGTCCCTGCTGGGGCGATTTTGTGAGTTGAATGTGTTTCAAGAATTATGAGGAATTGATGTTATGAGAGGAATGAAAGCTGTGGTTGCTCTTGTGGCAATGGCGGTGATGCTTGGGGCTTGCCACCACAAGAAGGAGCGTCCGCAGGACCGAAACGACTATCGCAATGAGGTGGTGAGCGATGCACCGGTGAAGAAGCCTAAGAGGTCGCGGCTGCGCAAGGAGGTGCAGTCGTGGCTCGGTGTGCCTTACCGCTACGGAGGTCACTCGCGCAGCGGCACCGACTGCTCGGGGCTGGTGATGGAGGTGTATTGGGCCGTGTATGGCATAAAGCTGACGCATAATTCCTCGGAAATTTATCACAAGGAGTGCCGCAAGATTAAGGAACGGGAGCTGCGGGAGGGCGACCTGGTGTTTTTCTCGTTTAATAAGAGTGGGCGCATTAACCATGTGGGGATTTATCTTGGGAATGGGGATTTCGTGCATGCTTCGTCGAGCCGGGGGGTGATTGTGAGCAATTTGGGGGAGAAGTATTACAGAAAAGGATTTGTGGGAGCGGGAAGAGCCTATGTTTAGTTAGGAGTTAGGAGTTTTTTAGGGAGGAGTGGTTGGTGGTTGGTGAAATTTAGTGGGGATTTATTTGGTTTTACGGAGAGGTTGGTGTAACTTTGCATAATTGTTATAGGAAATTTGTAGTAATGCAGCGAAAACTAATCTTGATATTGACCATTCTTGTGGCGGCGATGGTGCTGCCGTGGGGTGATGCTGCGGCGCAGATGCAGTGGCGTGAAACTATGCAGACAGTGACTGTGCCGAGCCTTAACGACCCACACTTGAGTGATGGGATTGAGATATTCGGGGTGAACGGCGCCATCATCGTACGCACTCCCCACAGGGTGCAGGTGAGGGTGTTCACCATCCTGGGGCAGATGGTGTCGCAGGCGGTGCTGAATGCCGGCACGTCGGAGCTGAAAATCGACGCACGCGGCATCTATATTGTGAAGATAGGCAATGTGACGCAAAAGGTGGCACTGTGATATGATTAGGGAATAACAACAATTAAATAACTTCTATAAATTATGAACAACAGTAACAATATTGACTGGAAGAACCTCACGTTTGGCTACATGAAGACCGACTACAACGTGCGCTGCACCTATAGCGACGGCAAGTGGGGCGAAGTGGAAGTGAGTGAGTCAGAATATATCAATATGCACATGGCGGCTACCTGTCTACACTATGGCCAGGAAATCTTTGAGGGACTGAAGGCTTTTAAGGGCAAGGACGGCAAGATACGCATCTTCCGCCTTGAGGAGAACGCCAAGCGCATTCAGCGCAGCGCCGAGGGCATAAAGATGGCGCCGCTGCCGGTGGAGAAATTCCGCGAGATGGTGGAGAAGGTGGTGAAGCTCAATGAGCGTTTCATTCCGCCCTATGGCAGTGGGTCGTCGCTCTACATTCGTCCGCTTGAGGTGGGCATGACTGCCCAGGTGGGAGTGAAGCCTGCCGCGGAGTATCTGTTCTTGATATTTGTGACACCGGTGGGCCCATACTTCAAGGAGGGCTTCAAGCCCACGAAGGTGGCAATCTATCGCGAGTTTGACCGCGCTGCCCCATGTGGCACCGGCCGCTGGAAGGTGGGAGGCAACTATGCGGCAAGCCTCACGGCCGGTGAGCGTGCCAAGCAGCATGGCTTCTCGGCGGTGCTCTATCTCGACCCTAAGGAGAAGAAATACATCGATGAGTGTGGCCCGGCCAACTTCTTTGCTGTGAGAGATGGAAAATATATCACGCCAAAGAGTGGCTCGATACTGCCGTCGATTACCAACATGAGTCTTCAGCAGATTGCCCGTGATATGGGGCTTGAGGTGGAGTGCCGCCCCATGCTGCTTGAGGAACTTGAAACTGTGGAGGAGGCAGCTGAGTGCGGAACAGCAGCTGTGGCTGCGCCTATCAGCGAGGTGCACGATATTGACACGGGCAAGGTGTATGTGATTTCGAAGGATGGCCAGCCCGGCCCTGTCACTACTCAGCTCTATAACCACCTGCGTGCTATTCAGCTTGGCGATGAGCCCGACACGCACAATTGGGTCACGATTATTTAGTTATTAGTTAGGAGTTGGGAGTTATTGGGGGTGGTTTTGATGAAATAAAATATTTGCGATAGATGGTGGATTTTGAAAGTATAATTGAGAAATACTACACCAAGGACAGTGATGCCTATAATCTATTGACTATACACAGCCGACAGGTGGCGGAGCTGGCTTTGCAGCTCGCCGACAGGTCGGCTGTTGTAGTTGATAGGGATTTTGTGGTGGAGGCGTCGATGCTTCATGATATTGGGATTTGCCGCACTAATGCGCCGGGTATATTTTGCTTTGGCACGGAGCCATATCTGCGGCATGGACTTATAGGCAAGGCTATGCTCCTTGAGGAGGGTCTGCCGCGACATGCGCTGGTGTGTGAGCGGCACATAGGTGCCGGACTGACTGCCGATGAGATACGCGAGCAGAACCTTCCGCTGCCGGCGGTGGATATGCTGCCGGTTACGCTGGAGGAGAAACTGGTGTGCTACGCCGATAATTTTTTCTCGAAGTCGCACATAGCTCCTGCACGCACCTACAAGAAGGTGCGTGCAATGATGGCACGCTATGGCGAGGGCACGTTGCAGCGCCTTGAGGCTATGCACGAACTCTTCTCAAAGAAGAATTAGGAATCAGTCAGCTTCACTTCTCACTGAATATACTGCGCGGTGGATGGTGGCTACGGCGGCAGTGAGGTCGGTGTGGGTGAAAGTGCCGATTGTCATCAGCCGCAGCTCCACAGGGCTGAGGTGAGGGGCGTAGGGCGGCTGAGTGTAGGGGAAGTCGGGCCACAGGGTGAGGCCGAGTGATTCGTAGAAAGCGATTCGCTTGCGTGTGATGATGTCGGCGGGAGGCTCCACTTCGAGGACCATGCGGCGGTTCACGTTGTCGAAGAAGTCGTAGAGGATGGTGTGCCCGAGGCCCTTGCCGCGCAGTGTGGGAGCCACGGCAAGGTGCTCAATGTAGGAGAATGAGCCAAAGTCCCAGTAGGAGAGGAATGCGGCGAGGCAGCCGGAGGCATCGGTGGCCACTCGGATGTGGAACTCCCGGCCCCGAGCGAGCAGGTCGCAGACGAGTGCAAAATCCCTTCGCTCACAGGGCGGAAAAGCCGATTCGTAGAGATGCTGAATATCAACAAGTAATGTGCTGCTATGCGAGATTTCTTTGAAAATATACATCATTTTATAAAAATTAATACGAAAAATTAATTGTGAATGAAATAAAATGCTTACCTTTATGTGCCTAAAAGGCAAAGTTAAACCTTTTTATTGAATAAAAAAAATTAAATATAAATTTTACATGGCTAATTCACAATTAGATTCGCTGGACTATAAGATCCTGCAAATGCTGTCGCTCAATGCACGCAAACCTTATCTTGAAATAGCACGCGAGTGTAACGTGTCGGGGGCGGCAATACATCAGCACATTCAGAAAATGCAGAGCTTGGGAGTGATAAAAGGCTCGGAAACACTAATCGACGCGCCTTCGGTGGGCTACGACACTTGTTCCTACATAGGCTTTTTCCTGAGCGACCCGTCGAAATTTGACGAGGTGGTGGAGAAGCTCAAAGAGATACCCGAAGTGGTGGAATGCCATTACACCACGGGCAAATACGACCTGTTCATCAAGCTCTACGCGCACAACAACGGACACTTGCTCCAGATAATCCACGACAAGCTGCAGAACCTGGTTTCGGTGCGCACCGAGTCGCTGATTTCGTTTAAGGAAGTGTTTAAGCGGCAGATTCCCATAGTGGAGCCAGAATAGCCGGTGCAGAGGAGAGGCAGGAGGTGAATCGATGTGAAAGAAAGGCAAATCGCATGGATGTGAAGACCTCAGGCTGTAGAAAAACAAGCAAGGACGCAACTCAAAATCACATAAATATATTATGGAACACGACCAATTACTGCTCGACGCGATAGAGTGCGCGAGGCTTGCCGGCAAAGTGCAGCTTGAGCACTTCCGCACCGGGGGGCTTGGCGCTACGGCGAAACTCAACGACAGCGACATTGTCACTATCGCCGATCGCGAGGCCGAGGCGGTGATAATCGACTATGTGCGCCGCCGCTACCCCGACCACAGCATCCTCAGCGAGGAGATGGGGGCAGAGGCACATGGCGGAGAATATGAGTGGGTTATCGACCCGGTTGATGGCACCACCAACTACAATGCCGGGCTGCCGGTGCACTGTGTGTCGATAGGCATAAGGCATCGTGGGCTGCCGGTGGTGGGAGTGGTGCTGGCACCTTATCTCAACGAGCTTTTCCACGCGGTGCGAGGCGATGGCGCCTACCTCAATGGCAAGCGCATTGTGGTGAGCGGCAACACCGACATACACAAGGCCGTGGTGTCGACCGGCTTCCCGGTGGATAAGGACGTGAACCCCGACAACAACCTGGCCAATGTGGGGCGAGTGCTGCCACTGGTGCGCGGGCTGCGGCGGCTGGGATCGGCGGCAGTGGATATATGCTATGTGGCTGCGGGATTTCTCGACGCCTACTGGGAGCTTAACCTGCACGAGTGGGACGTGGCCGCCGCGCTGCTCATTGCCGAGGAGGCCGGTGCACGGGCTGTGCACTTCCGCACCGACCGCAACATCTCGGTGCTTGTGGGCACTCCGGCAGCCGTGGAGGTTATTGACCCGCTGCTGAGCCGCATGCCGGGAGAATGAAAAAAACGCCAAAAAAACCGAAATAAAATCAACGATAATTCGTGATAAATTGCTACCTTAGCGGAGTTTTTTCGCGAAGTGGCGAATTTATTATTCTTTGAAAAGACTTTTATTGCAATTATGACTCTCATTAGGGATAAAAAGCAGTTTTTGACCCAGCTTAAAGATTACATAATGATTGTGGTGGGCCTGGCACTCTACGCTTTCGGCTTCACTGCATTCGTTCTGCCCGAGAAAGTGGTGAGTGGCGGACTGGCGGGTTTGTCGTCGCTCATTTATTTCAAGTTTGGAATCCCGGTGGCAATCACCAACTACACCCTGAACGTGCTGCTTCTGCTCACTGCCTTTCGAGTGGTGGGGCGCACGTTTGTGATACGCACTGTGTTTGGCTTCACGGTGATAAGCATCTTCTTCGGAGTGATGCAACCACTGTTTCCGCACCCCTTTGTGAGCGGACAGCCATTCATGAACATTATTCTCGGCTCGATAATGTGTGGACTTGGCGTGGGACTTGCATTCATACACAATGGAAGCACGGGCGGCACCGACATAGTGGCGGCGATGGTGTCGAAGCGCACGAATGTGACCATAGGGCGCATGATACTCTACACTGATGTGTTTATCATCTCGAGCAGCTACTTGCTCTTCCACAGCATCGACAAGATAGTGTATGGCTTTGTGACTCTGCTCGTGGTGTCGTTTGTGTGCGACTATGTGATAAACACCAACCGCCAGGCTGTGCAGTTCACCATAATATCGGAGAAATGGGAGGAGATAGCCAACAGCATCAACAATGAGGCACACCGAGGCTGCACTATGCTTCATGGCACGGGGTGGTATACCAAGCGCGACGTGAAGATGCTCATTGTGATGTGCCGCAAGATTGAGTCGGTGACGATATTCCGCATCATCAAGTCGATCGACAAGAATGCCTTTGTGACGCAGGCCAATGTGAATGGCGTGTATGGCGTGGGATTTGATGAGGTGAAGGTGAAGCTGCACTCCCACAAGCCGTCGCCGGCCGACGAGGGCAAAGCTCCCATTGTGATTGACGAAGACAAACAGGCATAGAAACAAGAAAAATATGAAGATAAGACTGATACTCGCCACGCTCATAGTGGCGGTGATGACATCGTGCGGCGGCCGCAGCAGCGGCGAGCGCATAATAGCTGTGAGCATACAGCCGCAGCGCTATCTGCTCGAGCAGCTTGCCGGAGACCACTTCAAGGTGGTGTGCCTGCTGGCGCAGGGCAGCAACCCCGAGAGCTATGAGCCGAGCATGAAGCACCTTATGAACCTGGAGAAGAGCGAGGCCTACTTCTGCATAGGCAACATAGGCTTTGAGCTGGCAATTGTGGAAAAAGCCAAGGAGGAGAATCCCGGGCTGAGGATATTCGACAACTCCAAGGACGTGCCGCTGATTCATGGCGGACACGACTGCACCGAGCACGGCCACTCACACGAGGTGGACCCACACATATGGACCTCGGTGCGCAATGCCCACGTGATTGCCAAGAATATGCACGATGCGCTTGTGGAACTCGACCCCGGCCATGCCGCCGACTACGACCGCAACCTTGCCAAGCTCGGCGAGCGTCTTGCGCAGCTCGATGCCGAACTGGCGTCGCGGCTCGACACGGTGAGCGTGCGCAGCTTCCTGGTGTGGCATCCATCGCTCAGCTATTTTGCCCGCGACTATGGTCTGCACCAGATAAGCATTGAATACAACGGCAAGGAGGCTCCGGTGTCTCACCTCAAGGAGGAAATTGATGAGGCACGCGCGAGCGGGGCAAGGGTGTTCTTCTACCAGAAGGAATTCGACACACGCCAGATAACCACTATCAACGAGCAGATTGGCGCCCGCATGGTCACCATCAATCCCATGAACTATGAGTGGGAGGAGGAGATGCGCAACATCGCGAATGCTTTGTGAGGGGGTATTAAAGAGGTAATTAAAGGTAAGAGGTAAGAGGTATGGGGTGAGAGGTAATTAGGGGGAATTGGGTGAGAGGTGTCTGGTTGGTGGCTTTAGCTTGCCGGCCGGCTGCCGATATGATTAATAAGAATTAATATTATGCACTTGCCACAGAAGAAGATGATAGAATTGTGCGGCGTGGGCGTGGCCTACGACGACCGCGCCGTGCTCACCGGGGTGAATCTCACCGTGGATGAGGGCGATTTTGTGGCTGTCACCGGTCCGAATGGCGGAGGTAAGACCACGCTGCTCAAGGTGATACTGAGGCTCATAAAGCCCACTGCGGGCAGTGTGACGTTTCGCACACGAGGCTGTGAGGTGGAGAAGCTCAAGATTGGCTACTTGCCGCAGAAGAACGTGATTGACAGCCGCTTCCCAATCACTGTGGAGGATGTGGTGCTCAGTGGCTTGCTTGGCGACCGCAGCCTTATGAGCCGCTTCACTGCCGATGATGTGGCGCGTGCCGATGCCATGCTCAGGCTGGTGGGAATGGCCGAGCGGCGGCGTAGCCCCATTGGCGCACTGTCGGGCGGGCAGCTGCAGCGCACCCTGCTGGGGAGGGCTCTAATTGCCAGCCCCGAGGTGCTGGTGCTCGATGAACCGCTGTCGTATATCGACAAGCGATTTGAGGCGCAGCTCTACGAAATCATTGCCGACTATGCGCGTCACACCACAATTATCCTCGTGTCGCACGAAATGACCACAATCTCGCAGATGGCCAATAGGCACATAATCGTGGATAAAACCCTGCACGATTGCAAGGCCGCGCACCACTATGTGCGCTCGGAGTGTGAATAACACTTAATCGCGTGCGTAAGACTACTAAAAAACGCTAAATGCGAATAATGCTACTTTGAGGGTTAAAGGAAAATTATTAATTTTGTAATGATAACAAATTTGTAAAATTAGAAAGTGGAAGAACCGACAATCGACATAGCATTACACCTGAAGAGTCATGGCATACGCCCCTCGATGCAGCGTATGGCCATAATGGAGTATCTACTACGCCACACCACACACCCCACGGTGGATGTGATTTATGGCGATCTCCTGCCCAAGATGCCCACATTGTCGCGCACCACAATCTACAACACACTGGAGCTGTTTCGCGAGAAGGGCGCCATTCGCGTGCTCAACATCGATAACAAGACGGCGCACTATGATGGCGACATCACCGGCCATGCCCACTTCATGTGCCGCCGGTGTGGCAGGATATATGATGTGAGGGTTCCGCGCGAGATTTTTGCGCAGCTCAACCGCATGCCGGCCGACCATCTGGTGGAGCAGACCGAGGTGAACTACAGCGGCGTGTGCACTGAGTGCCTTGGCCCCAACGTGGTGAGATAAAATGACGAAGAAAACACAAGAATAACAATTATTATTGACAATCAATTAATCAACAAAAAAATTATTACTACTATGGCAAAGAAGTTTATTTGTACAGTATGTGGTTACGTTTACGAAGGTGATGCAGCTCCCGAAAGATGCCCCCAGTGCAATGTTCCTGCAAGCAAGTTTAAGGAAGTTGTCGAAGATGGCAGCATCGAGTTTGCATGCGAGCATGAGATAGGCGTTGCAAAGGGCTGCGACGAGGAGATGATAACCGACCTCAACGCACACTTCACCGGTGAGTGCACCGAGGTGGGAATGTATCTTGCAATGTCGCGTCAGGCCGACCGCGAGGGCTATCCCGAGGTAGCTGAGGCATTCAAGCGCTACGCTTGGGAAGAGGCCGAGCACGCAGCAAAGTTTGCCGAGCTTCTTGGCGACGTGGTATGGGACACCAAGACCAACCTTGAGAAGCGCATGATGGCAGAGTCGGGCGCATGTGCCGACAAGTTCCGCATCGCAAAGCGTGCAAAGCAGCTTAACCTCGACGCTATCCACGACACCGTTCATGAGATGGCTAAGGATGAGGCTCGCCACGGCAAGGGCTTTGAGGGACTCTTCAACCGCTACTTCAAGAAATAATATCCTCACCGCGAGGATTAAAAAAGCTACAGAGGCTGTGCCACGATTGTGGCGCAGCCTCTGTTTGCGTTTGGAGGGAATAACGTCATCACTTGTATCGTGAGAGGGAGGCGACTGTGGCGTGGTAGGAGTGCTCCAGGTCGAGATATTTCTGCTTCGCGTCGAGGAAGTAGCGCAGCTCGAGGAGATAGTTGAGCAGCGTGATTTGTCCGCCATCGAGGGCTTTGCGAAGCACGGTGAAATTGGCGTCGTCGGCAATCACTTCGCCATATTGGGTGAGCTGAGACTTGAGCGCCACAGCCCGGGCAAATTCGGCCTTGATGCGGGCCTCGTTCTCATCGTCGACGGAGGCGCGGTTTAGTTCCACAGTGAGAGCTTCGGCACGCGCGGCAGCCACCTTACGCTTATTTGAGAAAAGAGGAATCGACACGCCGGCGGTCACGCCATTGAAGCCCTCGCCAAGCTCATTGGTGTATTGGTAGCCGAGCTCAAACTTAGGCAGCCAGCCCATCCGTGCGGCTTTCACGCTGCTCTTGGCCGAGTTGCCAAGGTGGGCGAAATACTCAGCCTGAGGGTTGGCGGTGGCGTAGAGGTTGCGGTAGGTGTCGATGGCAAGCAGCTCATCGGCGGGGTAGGAGTTGAGAGCGTCGAGAGCTATGCCATCAAATGGTCGGTTGCCATTCATTGCGGCAAGTTGCTCCATGAGGGAGTTGCGGTCAGACGTTAGTGCATCGAGAGCCTGCCGGGCGGCTATGCGCTCAATCTTGATTTTGTTGAGGTCGATAATCGACGACTCGCCCAGCTCGAAAGCCTTGGAGTAGAGGGCGAAGAGCTCATTCACATTGTCGAGAATGAGCTGCTGCGCCTCAATCAGGCGGTTGGTGTGCACGATGTCGAGGCACAGGAGGCGTGCGGCGAGGCCCGTTTCCACCGCCTCGGCGCGAGCGGCAGCCGAGAGAGCATCGGTGCGGTGGCGAGTGGCGGTGGCACGCTCGCCATAGAGTCCGGGCCAGTCGAAGCCCTGGGAGATGCCAATGCCCCACTTGTCGCCCTCGCGGGAGCCGAAGTTGTACTCAAAAGCCACGCGCGGGTCTTCGAGGTTGTTGGCGGTGCGCATGTTTAGGCTGTCGGCCGACACCTGTGCGCGAGAGGCCTTTAGCCGGGCATTGTTTTGCTGCACGGTGGCAACGATTAGGTCGATTGAGCTCTGTGCCGCCGCAGTGAGTGAGGCGGCACAGGCTATAATTGAAAAAAGCAATAACTTTTTCATAATAACGTAGATTTTTATTCAGCAATAATTTTCTTAGCCTTACGCATTTCGGCAAGATAATAGAAAATTGGAACTACAAACACATTGAGAGTAGTAGAGGTGAACAATCCGCCGAGAATCACGATGGCCATGGGGCTCTGAATCTCGTTGCCCGGCTTGGAGCCGCTCAGCGCGAGCGGAATGAGAGCGAGGGCAGAGGTGAGAGCCGTCATTATAATAGGGCTGAGGCGGTCGGCCGAGCCAATGCGAATGCGCTCCATGAGGCTCTTTCCCTCGTCGCGCAGGGCATTGTAGTGCGACATGAGGAGCATGCCGTTGCGGGTGCTCACGCCGAGGAGCGAGATGAAGCCTATGATAGCCGGGATATTAAGCTCACCCGAAGTGAAGAAGAGAATCATCACGCCGCCAATCATAGCCAGAGGCAGATTGATGAGAATGATGAGCGACTGGGTGGAGTTCTTGAACTCATTGTAGAGGAGCAGAAACACGATGATTAGCGCCACCAGCGAGGCAATGGCGAGAGTGCGGGTGGCCTTCTCCTCGCTCTCAAACTGGCCTCCATATTCCACATAGTAGCCCTCGGGCATTGTCACATTGGCGTTGATGGCCTCCTGAATGTCGGTCACGGCGCCACGCAGGTCGCGCTCGGCCACATTGGCCGAGACGATGATTCGGCGGCTCACGTTCTCGCGGTTGATTGTGTTGGGGCCGTCGGCCGAGCGAATGTCGGCCACCTGCGAGAGGGGGATTTTTCCCACGTTGCTGTCGATCATTAGGTTGCGAATTTTCTCCATGGAGTTTCGGTCGGCATCGGCGAGACGCAGAGTGAGGTCGTAGGGAAGTCCGTTCTCATATACTTGCGACACCACGTTGCCCGATAGCGTAACCTCCACAAAGCGGGCAAACTGCTCCATGGTGATGCCGAAGCGGGCGAGTAGGTCGCGGCGCGGAGTGATGTGGAGCTGCGGACGGGTCACCTGCTGTTCCACATTCACATCGACCACGCCCGGAATGCTTTGGATATTAGCCTTCACGCTGTTGCCGAGGCGGTAGAGGGTGGTGAGGTCGTCACCGAAAATCTTAATGGCAATCTGGGCCTTTGCGCCCGAAATCATGGCGTCGATGCGGTGTGAGATAGGCTGGCCAATCTCAATGTTGGCTCCGGGGATAAGGGCGAGTTTCTCGCGCAGCTCCTGCACCACCTCGGCCTTTGAGCGGTCGGTGAGCACATAGGGCGCCTCAATCTCCGAGGCATTCACGCCCAGGGCGTGCTCGGCGAGTTCGGCACGGCCGGTCTTTCGCGAGAGGCACTTAATCTCGGGGATAGTCATGATGAGCTTCTCGGCCTCGGTGGCTATGCGGTCCGACTCGTCGAGCGACACGCCCGGCATGAGGCTCACATTGATGGTGAACGAGCCCTCATTGAAGGGAGGCAGGAAGCTGCGGCCCAGCGTGCACAGCAGCACGAGAGCCACCACGAGCAGCGTGCCGGTGGAGGAGAGAATGGCCTTCTTGTGGGCAAATGCGAGGTCGAGGAGGCGCTGGTAGCCGGCCTTCATCTTTTGTATGAGCTTCGACTCCTTGTCGCTCTCCTTTGGGTTGCCGAGCAAGATGCTGCACAGCACCGGGGTGACGGTGAGCGCCACGAAAGTGGAGGCCATTAGGGCCACGATGAATGCGATGCCGAGCGGAATGAGCAGCCTGCCCTCCATGCCGCTGAGGAAGAAGAGCGGAGTGAAGCTTGCTATGATGATGAGCGAAGAATTGAAGATAGGCATTCGCACCTCCTTTGAGGCCTCATAGACCACGTGGAGCACCGTCTTCCGCTTATCGGGAGGCAGCTGCTTGTTCTCGAGCAGCCGCTTGTGCACATTCTCCACGTCGACAATGGCATCGTCGACGAGCGAGCCAATGGCGATGGCGATGCCGCCGAGAATCATGGTGTTGATGGTGTAGTCGAAGAGGTGGAGGATAATGATAGCCACAATCACCGATAGGGGCAGGGCCATGAGCGAGATGAAAGTGGTGCGCACATTCATTAGGAAGATGAATAGCACGATAGCCACGCAAATTCCGCCCTCGATAAGCGACTGGCGGATGTTGCCAATAGAGCTGTTGATGAAGTCGGCCTGGCGGAAAGTGTCGGTTGAGATGTGCAGGTCGGAGGGGAGGTTTGACTTCATTCCATTGAGGGCGGCCACCACATTGTCGGTGATGGAGTTGGTGTCGGCATTGGGCTGCTTTGTGATTGTGAGCAGCACGGCAGGCTTGGCATTCTCCGAAGCCAGTCCCAGCTTGGGCGACTTGGAGCCGAGCTGCACGGAGGCCACGTCGGAGAGCAGCACGGTGCCGCGGTCATCGCTTCGCACCACGGCGTTGGCAAGGTCGGCAAGGCTGGTGGTGTTGATGTTGCCTTTGATGATGTATTCGTTGCCATACTCATAGAGTATGCCACCGCCCACGTTGTTGTTCACGTTGCTTGCTGCGGCCTGCACCTCATCGATAGTCACATCGAAGTGCTTCATGCGGTTGAGGTCGAGCAGAATCTGGTATTCCTTAATTCCGCCGCCAATCACCTGTACCTCGGCAATGCCGCCAAGGGAGAGCAGTCGGGGGCGCAGCGAGCGGTCGGCAATGGTGCGCAGGTTGTCGAGCGAAGTGGAGTCGGCGGTCAGTCCCACGATGAGCATTTCGCCCAGGATAGATGATTGCGGGCCAAGCACCGGCTCCTTCACCCCATTGGGGAACTGGCTGGCGACAGAGAGGAGTTTCTCCGACACGATTTGACGGTCGCGGTAGATTTCGGTGCCCCAGTCGAATTCCACCCACACCACCGAGAATCCGGTGGAGGAAGACGAGCGCACGCGGCGCACACCGGTGGCGCCGTTCATGACGGTTTCAATAGGGAAAGTAACGGTGCGCTCCACCTCCTCGGCCGCATAGCCCGGGGCCTCGGTCATCACCACCACGGTAGGTGCGTTGAGGTCGGGGAATACGTCGATTTCCGACTTGAGGACATAGTAGGAGCCACCCGACAGCAGGAACAGAATCATCACGATGATGAGGATTCGGTTGTGCAGAGCAAAGTTTATCGTTTTGTTGAGCATAGTGTGGCAAGTTTAGTGGTTGTGGTCGTGAGCTGGTACGGCACCGGCATTGGATGCCATTTTAATCATGAGGGCACCGGTGGTGACAAGCTCATCGCCCTCCTTGAGGCCGTTGAGCACCTCCACGTCCTTGCCATTGTTCATGCCAAGGGCTACGTGCGACTTCACATAACAATCCTCGCCTACGCGCAGATACACGAAGAAATTGCCCTGTTCCTCGGTGATTGCCTCCAC
>CAMGFF010000027.1 GCA_946055125.1 uncultured Prevotellaceae bacterium
CCCACATGAAGGCCGGCAGCCTCCGAGGGAGGTCCGGCGGGGGTGAGAATGTCGATAGGCGCGCGGTTGTGGGTCTTGCCAAGGGCGTAGTCGTTCACGTCGTGAGCCGGAGTCACCTTGAGGCAGCCCGTTCCAAACTCAATGTCGACATATCGGTCCTCAATCACGGGCACCACTCGGCCCACGAGCGGCACGGTCACCTTGTGACCCTTGAGCCACTGGTTCTTCACGTCCTTGGGGTTGATGCACATTGCGGTGTCGCCCATGATGGTCTCGGGGCGGGTGGTGGCCACGATGGCATAGTAGCCCTTCTCGTCCTTGTGCAGCACCTCGCCCTCCTTGCCGGTGGGCACCACGGGGTTCACGTCGGCATCGGCAACGTAGTATTTCAGGTGATAGAGTTTCGACTTCTCATCGCGGTAGATAACCTCCTCGGTCGAGAGCACCGTCTGCGCCTTCGGGTCCCAGTTCACCATGCGCAGTCCGCGGTATATGAGTCCCTTGTCGTAGAGGTCGCAGAACACCTTCAGCACGCTCTCCGAGCGCTTCTCGTCCATGGTGAATGCAGTGCGGTCCCAGTCGCACGAGGCGCCCAGGCGGCGCAGCTGCTTGAGGATGATGCCGCCATGCTCGTGAGTCCAGTTCCAGGCGTGTTCCAGGAATTGCTCGCGCGTGAGGTCGCGCTTCTTTATGCCCTGCGCGGCGAGGCGGTTCACCACCTTAGCCTCGGTTGCGATAGAGGCATGGTCGGTTCCGGGCACCCACAGCGCGTTCTTTCCCTCAAGGCGTGCGCGGCGAATGAGGATGTCCTGGATAGTGTTGTTGAGCATGTGGCCCATGTGGAGCACGCCGGTGACATTAGGCGGCGGAATCACAATAGTGTAAGGCTCACGCGCATCGGGCACGGAGCGAAACAGCTTGTGCTCCTCCCAGTATTTATACCATTTCCCCTCCACGTCTGAGGGGTCGTACTTGGTAGCTAATTCGTTCATCGCGATAATATAATTTATTAGTTATTATTACTCTCAATTACAATTCAATTTGCAAAGTTACAACAAATGAGCGGAAAAACAACAAGCTCGCTTGATTGTTTTTCCCGAGTGCCGCAATATGTGTAGCGCAACGTGGGGGGCGGTAGCACAAATGTGAGTTACTGTTATATTCGCTTCTTCAGCAGGAAGCTGCGCGAGGTGTCGAAGCGGGGTAATGCCACCACGGTCACCGCATCGCTGTCGGGGTCGGGGAGACCCTCGCCGTCGGTTGTGCGGCGGCCCTTGGCCTCAAGAGCGGCACACACCTCATGGCGAGCAATCTCGGGGGTGTTGTTGTCGTTGCTCAGGTGGCACAGAAACACATAGCGAAGCCGATCGTCGCACTCGTCGGCCACAAACCGTGCGGTCACCTTGTTGTCGAGGTGCCCGTTCTCGGCACGGATGCGGTTCTTCAGGTATTCGGGATAGCGGCCCGCGTCGAGCATCGCCGCGTCGTAGTTTGCCTCAATCATCAGGTAGTCGGCCTGCGTCATGTAGAAGTGAGCGCGTGGCGTGATACAGCCCAAGTCGGTGGCGATGGCAAACCGCTGCGAGCCATATTCCACAAAGAAGCCGGCATTGTCGGTGCCGTCGTGGCTCACCTCAAAGGCAGTGAACTGCATTCCCGCCAGCGTGAAGGGAATCTCCTTGAAAATAGCCTCGTGCACGTCCTTCAGCCTGCGCGAGATGCTGTGCCGGCGGAAGATTCCATTGAGCACCCGCGGCGTGCAGTAGATGTGAATGTGCTTGTTGTTGCGGGCAATGGAATAGGCATAGCGCACGTGGTCGCCGTGGTCGTGGGTGAGAATCACCCCCTTCACCATGCTTGGTGTGATGCCATTGTCGGCAAGAGCCTTGAATACCTTGGCGCCATCCACTCCCGCATCGATAAGCACACCCTGCGTGTCGGTTCCCACATAGGCGCAGTTGCCACTGCTGCCGCTGCCGAAGCTGATGAAGCGCATCGACTGCACCGCCTGAGCCGCTTGGTCGATGCGGCGCAAGGCTCGCCGGTTCTGGTTGTTGAGTTCTTCTATTGAGGCTGTGTGTGAGCTTTCCTCGGCTTGCTTAGGGGTTTCCTCGCAGTCGAAAAGTATCGTCTGCTGCTTGTCGTTGCTTGGATGGCTATATCGTTTCTTGTCGGGCATTGCGGAGTGTGTGTGTTTATTTGTACAATAAAAATATTGTGGGAATCTTGTCGTAGTCGTATTTCATCCTGCCCCATTGCTCAATGGTGCGCGTGAGAATCTTCTCGTTCTTCCCGGTGATGTCGCTCGCCACGCACAGGCGCAACTGCTTGGGCAGCGAGTGCGCGAGTTCGGCAATGAGGCGGTTGTTGCGGTAAGGGGTCTCGATGAAAATCTGGGTCTGGTCGAGCCGGCGTATGCTCTGCTCCATCTCCTTGAGCTTGCGGGCGCGCTCGCCGGCGTCGATGGGCAGGTAGCCGCCGAAGGCGAAGCTCTGGCCGTTGAAGCCCGAGCCCATGAGCGACATGATGATGCTCGACGGGCCCACCAGCGGCACCACACGCAGCCCCTCGCGCTGCGCTATCGCCACCACGTCGGCCCCGGGGTCGGCGATGGCGGGACAGCCGGCTTCCGAGATCACGCCCATTGCGTGCCCGGCCTTGAGAGGCTCAAGGTATCCGGCAATCTCCTCGGCGCGGGTGTGGCCATTTAGTGTGTAGAAAGTGAGCGTGTCGATGTCGATTTCGCGGTCGCACTTCTTGAGGAAGCGCCGCGCCGAGCGCACGTTCTCCACTATGAAGTGCTTTATTTCGCGCACAATTGCCGTGTTGCCGGCCGGCAGCACGGTGTCGGTCGCCACGTCGCTGAGCGGAACGGGAATGAGATACAAGCCGGTTTCAATCATAGTGGTGCGTTGTTAGTTTTCGTTTTGCAAAATTAGTGAATTTTCCCCAATCCCCCAAGTTTCGCTCCGCTCCATTTTTGGTTTTCAGCCATTTTATGATTACTTTTGCACTCTGTAACCACTCAAAAAAAACCACAACAGGGTTATCTATGAAGTATTTCCTCATTGCCGGCGAGGCATCGGGCGACATTCACGCCGCCAGCCTCATCAATGCCCTGCGCCACTGCGACGCCGGGGCCGAGTTTCGTTTCTTTGGCGGCGACCTCATGGCCGAGGCTGCCGGCACAGCCCCCATGGTGCACTACCGCGACATGGCCTATATGGGATTCATCGAGGTGGCTCGCCACCTGCGCGAGATACTCGGCTTCATGCGCACCGCCCGCCGCTGCATCGACGAGTGGAAGCCCGACGCGCTGGTGCTCATCGACTATCCCTCGTTCAACCTCAAGGTGGCACGCTATGCCCACAGCCGGGGCATCAAGGCGTTCTACTACATCTCGCCCAAGGTGTGGGCTTGGAAGGAACACCGCGTGAAGCAAATGAAGCAGTGCATCACCCAGCTCTACAGCATCCTCCCTTTCGAGCCGCGATTCTTCGCCGAGCGTCATGGCTATGACGTGAAATATGTGGGCAACCCCACCGTGGCCGAGATTGCCGCTGCCCGCCGTGGCTTTGCCTCTCGCGAGGACTTCTGCAAGCTCGCCGGCATCACCTCCGGGCTGCCCATAGTGGCCGTGGTGCCCGGCTCGCGCCGCAAGGAGATTGCCGACAACCTGCCGGTGATGATTCGCGCCTGCGAGGCAGTGGGTCGCGTGCAGCCGGTGATTGCCGCCGCGCCAAGCGTCGATGCCGCACTCTATCGCGATGTGCTCGCCGCTGCCGGCTGCCGCACCGATTACCCGCTCCTTGCCGGCCGCACCATGGAGATTGTGAGCCACGCCCGCGTGGCTCTCGTAACCTCGGGCACCGCCACACTCGAGACTGCCATCATAGGCACCCCGCAGGTGGTGTGCTACCGCATGGGCGGCAGCCGCCTGCTCTATAATCTCTACCGAATGATATTGAAGGTGAACTATGTGTCGCTCCCCAATCTCATCGCCGATGCCCCGGTGGTGCCCGAGCTGCTCATGCACCACTGCTCGGTGCACAATGTGGCCTCTCGGCTACGCGACCTCCTCGCCGAGTCGCCGGCACGCCGCGCGATGCTCCGGGGCTACGACAACGTGGCGCAAGCCCTCGGCACTGCCGACAGCGCCCTCACCGCCGCGCGGCTGCTCACCGCGCACTTCACTTCTTCTTGCGGGTGACAAGCGCAAAGGCCAGCAACAGCAGCGCCGACACCACGCCTATCGCCGCGAAGTAGTACCAGATGTAGTGCGCGTCGGCACTCGCTGCCTCCCACGCCTCGCGCGTGGCAAAGAGCGCAGGGTCGGGGCAATACTTCGTGAGCAATATGCCCGAAATCCCAAATCCAAGTATCGACGAGAGGAACGAATCGAGGTGGCTGAACCCTAAGTACAGCCCCTCCTCCCCCTCGGGGGCCTGCAGCGAGAAATACTCCAAGTAGCGCGGCGAGATGAAGCACTCGGCCAGCGCCTGGAACACTATGCCCACTATCATCATCAGCGTGATATTCGACATTCCGCCTATTATCTCCGAGTCCATCAAGTTGCCACACGCCATGAGCAGCGCCGAGAGCGGGATGAGGAACATTCCTATCGTTATCGACGTGATTGCGCTGCGCTTCGCCATGAGGCGCGTCACAAGCCCCACACACAGCACCACCACCAGCGGGTTCACATTGGCAATCCACCCGGGCCGGGCCGCCTCGCCAGCCATGCGTATCACATACTTGGGCATGGTGGCATAGAGCTGTTGCTGCACTATCCAGAAGCCGGTGACTATGAGAATGAGAGCCAGCAGCCGCTTGTTGGTGAGCACGCGCACGAAGCCCTCGCCAATCTCGCGCATCGACTTCCCCTCGCCGGCCGAGTGGGCCGAGTGGTAGAGCAGCAGCACCGCCAGCAGCGCGATGAGCGTCATCGCAGCCGAGAAGTAGTTGATGGCAATATAAGCCTCCTCGCCAATGGCCTGGCGCAGCGGGTCGATGATAGTCTTGCCGGTGAATGCGCCAATGTTAACCACCATGTAGAATATCGAGTAGCCGCGGGCGCGGTTCTCACTCGTGGTCTCCTTGGCTACCGAGCCCGAGATGGTCGATTTTATGAACGACCCGCCCACCATTATCACCACCATCACCGGCGCGATGAGCCACCGCAGCCCCGAGTCCTGAAGGCCCGTGAAGTGCGTCGTGGCACCATATTGCACCAGCCCGGCGCTTTGCAGCAGCGTGGGCAGCAAGGCAAGCCCCATGTAGCCCACAGTGAGCAGCGTGAACGCCACTATCAGCGACCGCCTGAAGCCAATCTTGTCGGCATACGCCCCGGTGAACATCGGCAGCAGGTAGAGTCCGCCCGAGAACAAGCCCGAAATCATGCTCGCCTCAAAGTCGTTGAACCCCAGCGTGTTGGTCAAATAGAGCGTGATAACAATGAAGATGGCATAATAGGCCATTCTCTCAAGCATCTCCACCGAGTTGCTCACCCAAAAAGCGCGGCTATATCCGCGCAGCAATCCTGTTTTTCCCATATATCTTTTCTTTCTTGGAATTATTTCTGCAGTTTGCTACAAAATCACTCAAAGTAATTAGCCCACTGCCGGCTGCCTGTGGCGGCGGGTGCGGCGGCGGTCGAAGGCATGGACTATTTCGCCAATGAGGAGCACCGGCGAGGTGGCTGCTACAATCAGAAGCCAGTCGGTGAGCTTCAGTCCGCCATCATACACATTGAACATCGGTCCGCCAAATTCCACAATCAGTATCTGGCCCACAAAAATCATGAGCAGCGTGCCGAAGAACACCTTGCTCTCGCCCAACTTCCAGAACGCCGAGTGGCCGCTGGCAAACGACTTGGCATTAAACAAGTTCCAGAATTGCAGGAACACAAACATGGTGAAGAACAGTGTGTGGTCGTAGAGCGAAATCTGGTCGGTGGGAGCATAGTGGAAATCGAAGAAAGTGCCAATGTAGCGGCCCGGAGAGAACTCGGTGAGCGAGTCGATGTGGCATTGCTTGAGGTATTGCATCAGCCCGAAGAGGAATATGGTGAAGCCTAAGCCTATGCCGGCAATGAACCACATCATGCGGCGGCTCACGATGAAGTCGGTGCGGCGGCGAGGCTTGTGCCCCATCACCTCCTCGCTTGGTGGGAGCGATGCGAGGGCAAGGGCTGCAAAGGTGTCCATGATGAGGTTCACCCACAGCATTTGCGTGACGGTGAGTGGCGACTGATAGCTCATGAAGGCTCCTATGCCCACAATCACACAAGCCACCACGTTCACAGTGAGCTGGAAGAGGATGAAGCGCTGAATGTTCTGGTAGAGCGAGCGTCCCCACATCACTGCCTTGGTGATTGAGGCGAAGCTGTTGTCCATAATGGTGATGTCGCTGGCCTCCTTGGCCACCGAGGTGCCATCGCCCATCGAGAGGCCCACCTGGGCGGCATTGAGGGCTGGCGCGTCGTTGGTGCCGTCGCCGGTCACCGCCACCACCTCGCCTTGCTGCTGAAGCAGGTTCACCAGGCGCGACTTGTCGCCGGGGCGTGCGCGCGACATTATTTTTATCTTCATTGCCCGCCTGGCGGCTTCGTCGTCACTGAGCGCGGCAAACTCCGGGCCGGTGATGATGCACGAGTCGGTGTCGTCGCCGTCGGTCCACAGTCCCACCTGGCGGCCAATCTCGCGTGCTGTGCCCGGGGTGTCGCCGGTTACGATTTTCACCTTGATTCCGGCGTCGATGCAGTCGCCTATAGCGTCGGGCACGTCCTCACGCACCGGGTCGCTGATGGCCACAATTCCGGTGAAGCGAAGGCCGGAATCCACGAGCTTGCCATCGGCAATGGGCATCTCTCCCTCCTTGAGGAGCTTGCGCGCGAAGCCCAGGGTGCGCATGGCCTTGGCCTGATAGCCGGCGAGCGACTCCTTGATGTGCTCCTTGGCCACATTGCCGGTTACCGAGCTGCACATGGCAAAGACAATCTCGGGAGCGCCCTTCACATAGAGCACGTTGCAGCCCAGCTCCTTGCTGCGCACCACGGTGGCCATATACTTGCGCTCGGTGGAGAAAGGCACTTGTGCCAGCACCTCGCATTGCTCGCGAATCTCAAGGTAGTCGCAGCCGGCGTCGCGCAGCCACAGCAGCAGGGCACCCTCGGTGGGGTTGCCCAGGGCCACCGGCCTATCGGGCACCGAGCAGTCGAGGAATGCGGTGGAATTGCAGGCTATCGCCTCGCTGATGATGCGGCTCTCCTTGTCGTCGGGCGCGAGGCGGCAATGCTCGCGCAGCCCGAAGAATTGCGCCTCCCACACCTGCATGCGGTTCTGGGTGAGGGTGCCGGTCTTGTCGGTGCAGATAATGGTGGTCGCGCCCATGGTCTCGCAGGCGTGCATCTTGCGCACCAGGTTGTTGCTCTGCAGCATGCGGCGCATGCTCAGGGCGAGGCTCAGCGTCACGCTCATGGGCAGCCCCTCGGGCACCGACACCACGATGAGCGTCACGGCGAGCATCACCGTCACCATGGCATAGTTGATGAATTGCACGCTCAGCAGGTCGTGGGCCGAGTAGTCGAAGATAGCCAGGCGGCCTATCACGATGAGTGCGCCCACAATGTAGCTGCCATAGGAAATCATCTTTCCGAGGCGGTCGAATTGCTGCATGAGCGGAGTCTTTATGGTGTTCTCAATCTGTGCCTCAACGTATACCTTGCCATACTCGGTGCTGTCGCCCACGGCCTCCACGCGCATCACTCCGTGGCCCTCGGTCACGGTGGTCCCGCGCAGCATCATGTTGGTGGGGTAGGTGGCATCTTTCTTGAAGTGGGCCTCAATGTGGCTTTTCTTGATTACCGGCTCACCGGTGAGCGAGCTCTCGTTCACGCTCAGCGTCATCGAGTCGAGCAAGAGTCCGTCGGCGGGCACCTCGTCGCCGGTCTCGAGAATCACAATGTCGCCCACCACCACATCCTTGCGTGGCACGGGGGTGATGTTGCCATTGCGAAGCACCTTCACCGGCACGTCGTCGTTCACCTTGTTGAGCATCTCAAATTTCTTGTTGGCATTTACCTCCACAATGAATCCCACCAGAGTGGCGAGCGTGATGGCGATGAATATGCCCAGAGGCTCAAGAAACACCGTGGCAGGCTCGCCAAGGGCCATCACCTCATAGCACGAAATGCCTATCGACAGCACCAGTGCCACAAGCAGAATCTTGATTAGCGGGTCATTGAATTTCTCCAAGAATTGCGACCACAGCGAAGCCTTCTCGGGCGGAGTGAGCACATTCGCGCCGTGCAAGCGGCGGCTCTCCTCAACCTGGACTGCCGATAGTCCTTTTAGTGTCTTCAAGTCAATCATAATTTATTTTTGTGCATTAATGCAATGGCTATGAGCGCTCATAGCCGGGAAAAAATATATGTTTTTAGTGAATCATAAATCGGCAATCTCCTTGGCCGACAAATCGGTGGTTGCCGGTAGTCACCCAGCATTAAAAACCTCAGGTGTTTGTCCTATTATCTTCCATAGTGCCTTTAATTTCACCATTCATTCTGCAAAGGTACTCATTTTCAATTAAAACGTAAAAAATTGAAGCAAAGTTTTGCCATTTTTTAGCGTTGAGCTAAAAAATGGCGGATAATGTTTTTTAACAAATTTTAAGCTCAATGGTGCGCATTTAATTATTAAATTTGTAAAATAAACCACCACTAAACTTCATTGCCGATATGCTAAACCGCCTTTTCACTACTATGAACCGCTGCATTGCCGCCATTGTGCTGGTGGCTTTTAGTCAATGCACCGCCCAAGCACGCGACCTGCTGCTGCGCTACGACCGCCCGGCGCGGTTCTTCGAGGAGTCGCTCGTGATTGGAAATGGGCGAATGGGAGCGGCTGTGTATGGCTCGGCCGGCTGCGACCGCCTCTCGCTCAACGACATAACCCTGTGGACCGGCGAGCCTGTGGCTGCCACTGCCACCGACTATAGCGGCTGCCTTGAGCGTGTGCGCCGGCTCCTCGATGCCGACGACTATGTGGGAGCCGAGGCTGCCAACATGATGCTGCAAGGCCCCTACAGCGAGAACTACCAGCCTCTCGGAAACCTCTTTATCAACTATGGCACGCCGAGCGCCGACGGGGAGGCGATTGAGCGCACGCTCAACATTGGCAATGCCATTGCCTCGACTGAGGTGGCTGGCTGCCGCCGCGAGTATTTTGCCTCTTCGCCCGACTCGGTGATTGTCATTCGTGTGTGCAATGCCGGCAAGAAGGCTCTCCACATCGTAGTGAGTTACGACACTCCGCTGCCTCACTCCACCATGGCTCGCGACAATATGCTTATCACCGACGGATATGCCGCCTATCACTCTTTCCCGGTATATTATCACGCCGTGCCCGACTCGCTAAAGCACCTCTACGACCCGCGGCGCGGCATCCACTTCCGCACCATCGTAGCCGTGAAGCCCCTAAAGGGGGCTCGTGTGGCGGCCGTGAACGGCACACTGCGTATTGAGGGCGGCAGCGAGGCGGCTATATATGTGGTGAACGAAACGAGCTTCAACGGCTTCGACCGCGACCCCGTGGCTGCCGGAAAGGATTACAAGGCTATGGCTTCGCGCCGCATAGCAAGGGTGATGAAGCGCGACTTCAAGGCGCTGCGCCGCGACCACATCGCCGACTACCAGCGGCTATTCAACCGCGTGACGCTCGACCTTGGCGCCACCGCCCCCGAGATTAAGGCCCTGCCCACCGATGAGCAGCTGCGCCTCTACACCGCCCGGCACCAGCGCAACCCCGAGCTCGAGGCCCTATATTTCCAGATGGGTCGCTACCTGCTCATCTCTTGCTCGCGCACCGAGGGCGTGCCGGCCAACCTGCAAGGCCTGTGGAACGAGAAGCTGCTGCCGCCTTGGAGCAGCAACTACACCACCAATATCAACATGGAGGAGAACTACTGGCTCGCCGAGGTCACCAACCTCTCCGAGCTGCACTCGCCACTGCTATCATTTATTGCCCGCCTGGCTGTGAATGGCCGCCACACGGCACGCAGCCTATATGGCATGGAGCGCGGATGGTGCCTGGGTCATAACTCCGACGTGTGGGCACGCACCTGCCCCGTGGGGCTGCAAAAGGGCGACCCCCTGTGGGCTTCGTGGAACATGGGCGGCGCATGGGTGGCTTCGCACATCTATGAGCACTATGCCTTCACCCTCGACCGGGATTTCCTTGACCAATACTACCACTGCCTGAAAGGCGCGGCCGAGTTTTGCATCGACTGGCTTGTGGAGAAGGAGGGCTTCCTCATGACCTCGCCCGGCACCTCGCCCGAGAACCGGTTTGTGCTGCGACCGGGCGTGAACATTGCCACTTCCTATGGCACTACCTCCGACCTGGCCATGACGCGACAGTGCCTGCTCGATGCCTCCCGCGCCGCAAAAGCGCTGGGGCGCGACGAGGACTTCATCGCCGAGGCCAATGCCGTGCTTGCCCGCCTTGCCCCCTACAAGACCGGCCGCCGTGGCAGCCTGCAAGAGTGGTGGCGCGACTGGGAGGAGAGCGACACCTGCCACCGCCACCAGTCGCACCTCTATGGCCTCTTCCCCGGCAACCACATCACGGTGGACTCCACGCCCGGGCTGGCGCGGGCCTGCCACCGCACGCTTGAGCTGCGCGGCCCTGAGTCGACAGGCTGGAGCACCGGCTGGCGTGTGAACCTCTATGCGCGGCTCGCCGACGGCGCGATGGCTTATTCCACCTATCGCCGGCTGCTCAAATACATCAGCCCCGACGACTACCGGGGCGACGATGCCGTGAGGGGTGGCGGCACTTATCCCAACCTGCTCGACGCTCACGCCCCATTCCAGATCGACGGCAACTTTGGCGGAGCGGCCGGTGTGGCCGAGATGCTGATTCAGTCCACGCCCGGGAGCATCACCCTGCTGCCCGCCCTGCCCGGTGAGTGGGCAAGCGGCTCGGTGAAAGGACTCTGCGCCCGAGGCGGATTCACGCTCGATTTCTCGTGGGCCCACGGCCAAGTGACATCGGTGACAATTCACTCCAAGCGCGGCGGCTCCACCACCCTGCGTCACGGCTCCACGGTCACCCCGGTGAGTCTCACTCCGGGCCAGACGCTCACACTGCGCCCGTAGCTGCGGCTTGCATGTTGAAAAAAATAATCGCGCCCCACACTCATTTCACCGAGTGTGGGGCGCGTGGTTATGTGGCGGTTAGGTTGCGCTTTAGCGCACCACCTTCATTGTTGCCGTGCCTGTGGCCGAAGTGGCTTTCACCACATACATGCCTGCCGAGAGGCGGCTCAGGTCGATTGTGTTGCCCTTGGTCATTGCCACGGTGCGGCCGTTGGTGTCGGTCACGGTGATATTGGCCACTTCGCTCACCATCACCTTCTTGCCGGCCACCTTCATAGCCAGGTTGCCATCGCGGGCCACTGTGCCCACACCCACTGTTGCCTGGGAGCAGCCACGGAATTGCAGGTTGTCGAATGCTATGGCGTCGCCATTCTTCGAAATCATGCGCAGGGCTATCTCAATGTCCTGTCCCTTGAAGCGGCCAAGCTCCACGCCACGGTTCTGGCGGTTGCTGCCCTCAATCGTCACCTCGGCAAGAGTAGAGTAGTCGCGTCCCCAGGTGGGGTCGTCGTAGTAGGCGCGCACCTGGTACGACTCATAGAAGTATTCGCTCATCGAGCCGGCGTTCCACACGAAGCAAGCGTCGTCGCTGTTCACTGTCACCTTGGGCAGGTAGAGGCTGCGGTCAATCTGGTCCACGCCATCAACCCACGACGATGCGCCAAGCATGTGCTCGCCATAGTAGGGGTGCTCGCCAATGTTCACGATAGCCCAGCCGGTTTCGCCAAACTCTTCCACTGCCGATGGGTTGAGCGTTCCCTCGTCGTTAACCTCGGTGGTGAATCCCTCGGGCATGGCGCCGCTCTCAAAGTCGTAGAGTATATCCGAGCCGGTGAGCAGGCGGAACGAGTGGTTGAGTGTGTTGTTGTCGGCGTTCACGTCGCCATCGCAAGTCACCTCAATGTTGATGGTGTGTGAGCCCTCGGCCACCTCGGCAAGAGCGTTGCCAATGTTGAGTATTTTCTCCTCCTGTGCTGCAAATTCCACAGTCGTGTTGCAAATCTCGGCATCGTCGAGCTTCACCACCACGGTGCCGCTCACGGCCTGTATGCCACGGTTCTTCACGGTGAAGGTCACGTCGTGCGAGGCTTGCACGGGCAGGTAGGCGGTGGGGTTGGTGATTCCGGTCACGTCGAGGTCCACGTCGCTGCTCTCGATGCGCTCCAGCGAGAGGTCGTCGATGCTGATCCAGTTCTCGTCCTTGTCCGAGAATGCGTAGAAGCCTATGTAGATGGTCTGAGCCTCATCGAAGTGCAGAATGTTGATCGACTCCTCGTAGGCTCCGCGGGCAAATGGCGCATATTCCACAATCTTCGTGGTCATTGCCTCGGGTGAGCAGGCGTTGCCATAGTGCACCGAGAACTTCTCGGGGTGGTTGTCGTCGCCCGAGTACCAGAACTTGAGCGCATAGTAGCCCGGCTCCACTTTGATTGGCTCCAAGATGAACCAGTCGTCGGCACTGTTCTGCTTGTCGTAGTTATAGCCTAAGTAGCCTAAGCCGCTGCGAGCCATGTTCCACCACAGGCTGCCCACACCTATATCCCAGTTGCCGGAGTCCTCATTGAGGTTAAACGACTTGCACTCGTCGAGATACTCCGTAGGCTCAAAGCCGGTGAAGTAGGGCACGGTGGCTTCGGCTATGTGGCGCACCTCGGTGGAGATGCTGTCGTTGCTTGCCTCGATGTCGCCCTCCACTGTCACTGCGGCGCTCACGGTGTAGAGCTCACGCGGTGTCGAGAGGTCGGCCTTGGCATTGAATGTATATTCCATCTCGGCGCCTGCGGCGAGGGTGGCATTCACGGTCTCGGTGGCTTTCACCTCTTTATTCACCAAGAATGAGAGATTGAATGAGCTCACGTCCTCCATGCCCTTGTTGGCCACCTTCACGGTCACCGTCTGCGGCTCGGTGAGGTTG
>CAMGFF010000028.1 GCA_946055125.1 uncultured Prevotellaceae bacterium
TGTCTGCCGGCTTTGGGACGCAACTTTGTGAAAATGGTGGAATTCCCGGCCGACGCTACTGCTGAGGAGAAAGTGGAAATGGCTTCGCGCCTTGTGCCCTCGAAACGCCAGCGAGAGTGGCAGAAACTGGAGCTGACGGCATTCTTGCACTTTGGTATGAACACTTTCACTAACCGCGAGTGGGGCGACGGCAAGGAAGATCCCACGCTGTTTAACCCCACCAACTTCGATGCCGACCAGTGGGTGAGAACGCTGAAGGCGGCGGGATTCAAGATGGTGATACTCACAGCCAAGCATCACGACGGCTTCTGCCTGTGGCCCACGGCCACCACCTGCCACTCGGTGGCATCGTCGGCATGGCGCGACGGCAAGGGCGACGTGGTGGGAGAGCTGCGCGAGGCGTGCAACAGGCACGGCATGAAGCTGGGCCTCTATCTCTCGCCGTGGGACCGCAATGCCGAGTGCTACGGCGACTCGCCGCGCTACAACGACATGCTCGTGGCACAGCTCACCGAGTTGCTGACCCGCTATGGGAGGATTGATGAGGTGTGGTTTGACGGCGCATGCGGTGAAGGACCCAATGGGCGGCGGCAGGAATATGACTGGGACCGCTTCGCCGCAGTGATACGCCGGCTCCAGCCCCACGCCGTGACCGCCATAATGGGCGACGACGTGCGGTGGGTGGGCAACGAGCGCGGCCAGGGCCGCCTCACCGAGTGGAGCGCCACGGCAATCACGCCCGGAATCTACAGCCACGCCAAGGAGGAGAATGAGCGGCTTGGGCTATATGAAAAAGCCCCCGACCTGGGCAGCCGCGAGATAGTGGCACGCGCCAAGCGGCTATACTGGTGGCCCTCGGAGGTGGATGTGTCGATAAGGCAGGGGTGGTTCTACCATGAGGACCAGGAGCCGAAGCCGCTTCAAGAGCTTGCCGACATCTACCTGAACTCGGTGGGCCGCAACTCGGTGCTGCTGCTCAACGTGCCGCCCGACACCGAGGGGCGCATACACAGCAGCGACAGCACCCGGCTCATGGAGCTGCGGCGGTGGATTGACGCATCATTTGGCGAAAATCTTGTGAAAAAGCGCAAGGGCAACACAGGGAAGTGGGGCAAGACTGCCGAAATCGACGCTGTGATGCTGGGCGAGGACATAGCCAAGGGGCAGCGCATCGAGGCCTTTGCCGTGGAGGCACTCACAGCCGGCGGCAAGTGGCAACAAGTGGCCGAGGGGACAACAGTGGGACGCAAGCGCATCGTAACCTTCGCGCCAGTGGAGGCCGAGGCCATAAGGGTGACGGTGAAGCAGCACCGAGGCAAGAAATATCACCTTTCGTGCCTTGGAGCCTACAAGATGCAGGATATAGCACAGCCCACAATCAACGCAGTGCACTACAAGAAGCTCACCAAGGAAGCGTGGGCGATAACCGAGGCACCCGGCGGCGACACCAGTGTGGCCCGGCGAGCGATCGACGGCAATGACAGCACACTATTCGCCGCCAGAGTGGCACACTATCCCACCCGGCTCACCATCGACCTGCGGGCCATGGTGCCGGTGGCGGGGATAATCTACACGCCGGCGGCCGACGCGCGAGGGGCAATTTACGGCTACGAGCTGAGCACGAGCACTGACGGCATTGTGTTCACGCCCTGCAAGGCACCGGGCGAATTTGGCAACATCAAGAACAACCCCATGCCGCAACGGGTGCTGCTCGACAATCACCACATGGCGCGATATGTGCGGCTCACGGCACTGAGCGAATGCAGCGGAGGTGACAGCATAGCCATAGGCGAGATAGACGTGCTCGTGCCGCAGCACTTCGCCGAGCCCAAGGACAACGAGCGGGCAGTGTGGAGCGACCCGGCTGCACCACTGAGGCTGAAGCCCGGCGACAAACACCCCACATTGCCGGGGTGGGAGTTCTACACCGCGCATGAGTTCAGGTCAGAGGACAGCGACGGTCACCGACCACTCGGGTGGACGGCACAAGACAAGCCACATGTGGCGCGAAGCGGGCTGATAGACCTCGAGAGGTGCTGCGAGCTTCGCGACGGAGCGCTGCACCTGACGAGCCACGAGCTTGCCGACTCGGCCGACAACGGCCATGGGCGGAGGGTGAAATACACCACCTTCGCACTTCGCAGCGTGCCAGCCGACAGCCCCGAGGCGTGGTGCACCTTCACCGAGAACATGCGCATAGAGGTGCGCTGCCGCCGCAGCAACCATATGGGCATGAACGACGCACTGTGGTTCATGGGCAACAACGGCAAGTGGCCGGACAACGGCGAGATAGACCTGCTTGAGAATCCCAAGCGCGAAATAAACCAGCGGGCGCACTTCACTTTGCACTCGGCCAATCACTATGCCGGGGTGGTGGGCGGCACCGGCAGCACGACAGCCTCGATAGAGCTTGCCGACATGACGAGGTGGAACATCTACTGGCTTGAGTGGCACAGCGACCGCATAGAGGGCGGAGTGAACGGACAGACCTACTTTGTGCACCACAAGGGTGACAACGGCAACACCGACTGGCCATGGAGCGACCCGGCGGGCTTCTTCATGCTCATAACGAGCGGCCTTAGCGACCGCGAGGATGCGTGGCCCGGCAAGGTGAACCCCGGCGAGTGGGTCAACGGCAATGAGCCAGCGATGGACGTGGACTGGATAAGAGTGTTCACCAGGCCCAGGACGTATCACCCCACACCTAAAGTTACTTTTTATTGATGAAAAAATTTGGTGATTACATAATTTTGCGTAAATTTGTTATCACTATGAGAAAACTAAGTGCAATAAAGAGAATAGCCCAGCTTGCGATGGTGGTGCTGGCAGCAGCAGTGGCATCGCAGGCGCACGCCGGGGGCTACTACTTCAAGGAGCTCTCGATAGCTGAGGGACTGTCGCATAGCTCGGTGCAGTGCATACACCGCGACACGAAAGGCTTCCTGTGGGTTGGCACGAAATATGGGCTCAACCGCTTCGACAACGAGAACATCACCACATTCTATGCCGGAATGCCCAGCGCCGCAACATCGATAACCGCCAATGAGATAAAATTCATCACCGAGGACGCACGCGGCACAATATGGGTAGGTGCGATAAACGGCATAAGCACCTACGACAGCCGCCAGGGGACCTTCACCGAGGTGCTGTGTGACGGCAGCCGGGTGAACGTGCGCTCATACTGCGCCACCCCCGAGGGACTGCTGCTTGGCGGCGCGGGCAACATCTACCACTACAGCTACGCCGAGCAGAGGCTGAGCCGCATAGAAGTGAGCGGCGGCTCGACGATGTTCTACACCTACATAGGGCAGATGGCCGACGGGCGGTTCCTGCTTGCCACGCGGTGGGACGGTATGTGGATATACAATCCCAAGACAGCCACGGTGGAGCGTATGGCCGCGATGGGCGAGAAGAAGATAATGGCGACGTGCATCGACAAGCACGGCAACATCTACATATCGCCCTACGGCGCGGGAATCTACTGCTACAGCCCCAACCTGAAGCTCAGCTACCACGCCGGCACGCACAACCAGATGCTGTCGAGCAACCTGGTGACCGACATGGAGGAATGCGACGGCACACTGTGGATAGGAACCGACGGTGGCGGAATCAACCTGCTCGACATCGCCTCGCGGCGCGTGCAGAACCTGGGCAGCACGGCGGGCATCACGTCGGCATTGCCGGTGAGCTCGGTGCTTTGCCTCTACCGCGACACCGACGACAACATGTGGGCAGGCACGGTGCGCGGGGGAGTGATGTATATCCACAGCGTGTATATGCACACCCACAGCAACATGCTCAAGAACGACAACCGGTGGATAAGCGCACGCACGGTGCTGAGCATAGCGCCGGAGAGCAATGGGCACATACTTGTGGGCATAGACGACGGCGGAGTGTGCGACTTCGACCCCACGACTGGGGAATTCAAGGAATACCGCACCACCTTCGGCATGAAGGTGTCGTCGCTGGCCGAGATAGATGCGGAGAAAGTGCTCATATCGGAATATGCCTCGGGACTGCACATACTGAACAAGGCGAGCGGCCGGCTGACTCGCATCACCTACCTTGACCCGGCAAGCGACCGGCTGCTTCGCACGAGGCCGGTGGCGCTTAACATCTCGACGATAGACCGCGAGCGGGTGCTGCTGGTATCGGACTCGCTGTGCATCTACCACCACAAGGCCCGCCGCTTTGAGCGCCTGGCGCAGCCCGGAGGCAAGAGCCAGGGCAGCCTGAACTGCTTCTACTGCGACAGCACGCGGGCGCTGCTCTTCCGTGGCAATGAAATCTTTGAGCTGAACATACCGCAGAAAACGTGCCGCCTTGTGGGCGCCACCGGTGCGGGACAGAGCATAACCTGCGCCCAGCACGACGGCAAGAGCCGAATATACATAGGCACAATCAACGGACTGGTGCATTGTGACATCGCCACCGGGCATTGCCAGCCACTGAACAGCGACATGCTGCGCTGCATCACGGCGATGACACTCGACGGCAACTGCCTGTGGATAGGCGCGCAGAACTCGCTGCTGCTGCGGCTCATCGACAGCGGCAACACCCTGATACTGGGGCCGGCCGACGGCGTGGCGACCAATGAATTTATCTACAAGGCGGTACTCAACGCGCCCTCGGGCATCTACATGGGAGGCAACAGCGGACTGCTGCACATTGACAACAACGCCGCGCATGAGATACTCAACTCCAACTCGGCGATAGAGATAAGCCTCACCGACGTGCTTATTGACGGCATATCGCACACGAGCGACATCGACGGACAGCACATAGCTGTGCCCTACGACCACTCCTCGGTGACGATAAGGCTGATCGACCGGGAGAAGAACACCTTCCGCCGCAAAATGTTCCGCTACAGCATAGATGGCGCGAAACGCGACAACAACACAATAGAGACTGATGAGCGCTCGCTCACGCTCAACATGCTACAATCGGGGAGCTACAAGGTGTGGGTGTCGTGCAGCACGCAAGATGGCGGGTGGACACGGCCGGTGATGCTGGTGGAGCTCGACGTGCTCACGCCATGGTGGCGCACGGGCTATGCCTTTGCGGCCTACGGCATAGTGGTGGCACTGCTGTGGTTCATGGTGACACGCTACCTCTACCGCAAGAAAAAAGACCAGATGCAGCTCATAATGAAGGAGCACGAGCGAATGAGCTATGAGAAGCAGGTGAACTTCCTCGTGAACATCAACCACGAGCTTCGCACCCCGCTCACCCTCATCTATGCCCCGCTGAAGAGGCTGCTGCAAAGGCTGCACAATGCCGATGCGGCCATGGTGGAGAGTGAGCTAAAAGGCATCTACCGGCAGACGAAGAAGATGCGCAACATCATCAACATGATACTCGACCTTCGCCGGCTGGAATCGGGACACACCGAGCTTCGCTTCACCGCCACCGACATCAACGCCTGGGTGCGCGGGGTGACCGACGACTTCGCCTCGGAGCTTGAGGCAAAGCAGCTCACGGTGGTGACACGCCTCGATGAGGGCATAGGGCAGGTGAGCATCGACGTGGACAAGTGCGACTTAGTGCTCTCGAACATCATCATCAACGCACTGAAATACACGCGCCCCGGCACCACGCTCACGATAACGACCGAGCGGCGCGGGGGCATGGTGAGAGTGAGCGTGATCGACTGCGGGCCGGGGCTGAAGGGCGTGGACCCCTCGCAGCTTTTCACCGTGTTCTACCAGGGCGACAACGCGGTGGCCGGCACGGGACTGGGACTGGCCTACTCGAAGTCGCTCATCACGCTACAGAACGGCAACATAGGAGCAGAGGACAATGCCGGCGGGGAGGGGGCGACATTCTGGTTTGAGCTGCCGCTGGACCGCAAGGAAGGCGAGACACAGAAAGTGCGGATAGAAAACACGCTGCTCGATGACACCACGGCTGCGGTGCCGGCACGCGACGCGGCAGCCGACGACTTCGACATGAGCGAGCTGAAAGCGATAGTGATAGAGGACGACACCGACCTGAACAACTTTATAGTGGAGGGTCTGCGCCCGGCATTCGGGCAGGTGCTTCACGCTTTCAACGGCAAGGAGGCGCTGATGCAGATAAAGCAGATGAAGCCCGACATAATAATAAGCGACGTGATGGTGCCACTCATGAACGGCTTTGAGCTGTGCCGCGCGGTTAAGCAGAGCGAGGAGCTGCAGCACATACCGGTGATACTGCTCACGGCCCGCATCAACGATGACAGCATAGAGCAGGGCTATAACCAGGGAGCCGACAGCTATATGTCGAAGCCATTCAGCCTTGATATGCTCATAGCACGCTGCCGCAACCTGCTGCACAACCGCACGATAGTGCGCCGCCGCTACAAGGGCAGCGGCACGGTGACGATACCGGAGGAAGCAAAAATGAACAACTCCAATGAGTCGTTCCTGCTACAAATCAACAAGGTGATTGCCGAGAATATAGGAAATCCCGACTTCAGCGTTGACAGCATAGTGGAGAAGATGCTTATGAGCCGCGCGAGCGTGTATAACAGGCTGAAAGAGCTGACGGGCTACAGCATTGGCGACTATATCAACGAGTATCGCTTCACTCACGCGAAGGAGTTGCTCACAGGGAGTAACTTGCCGATAAACGAGATTGCGGCGCAGCTGGGCTTCAACTCGCAGCGCTACTTCAGCACGTTTTTCAAGAACAAGACGGGCATGACTCCCTCGGCCTACCGCAACGATGCGCGGAAAGAGGGGTGAGATTTTTTTGGCTGTGGGGCGTGGGTGGCGTGCATAATCGCGTATCTACGACACGCTATTGCTTCTTTTTGTGGCTACTCCACACAAGAGGGTGTGTCATTGCCTGATTGTGAGGCGGTAACGCGGACGCACCAGGGTGCGTCCCTACATGAAAAGCTTATCAAATTTCCGTTTGATAAGCTTTTCATGTAGGGAGGCGGGACGGTGCGTGCGGGGATAGTTGCTGTTATCCATGACAAGGGGTGACTAGGGATAGGGGGATTATTGGGGGTCGTGCCAGTCGCCGCCAGCCTTGATAAGGGCGATAAGGCGTGGGATGGCTTCGGCCTCGGGGATATTTCGCTCCACACATTCCTTATTTTTGTAGAGGCTGATTTTTCCGGCGGCAGCTCCCACATAGCCATAGTCGGCATCGGCCATTTCGCCCGGGCCATTGACTATGCAGCCCATAATGCCGATTTTAAGGTGCGAGAGGTGGGAGGTGGCCTCCTTCACGCGCTTCACGGTGGCCTGGAGGTCGTAGAGCGTTCGGCCGCAGCCGGGGCAGGATATGAACTCCGTCTTGCTCATGCGCAGGCGGCTTGCCTGGAGAATGCCCAGCTCGTAGCGGACGAGGCGGTCGGCATCGATGAAATTGGGAGCCGAGAGCCATATGCCATCGTGGAAGCCATTGAGCAGGAGAGTCCCGAAGTCGGCCCCGGCCTTTACCTGAAGCCACTCGTCGTCGGTATCGGGATAAGTGTTCTTGATAATGGCAGGGAGTGAGAGCCCGGCATCGGTGAGGGCGTGGAGCAAAGCCTGCTCGCCGGCGGGAACATTGATGTTGGTAGGCTTAACGATAAGCACAGTGTGGCAGTCGTTGCGTAGCGGCTCGAGGGCCGACACCGGCACATCGTCGGGCACCACGAGCCACTTTAGGGGAGCCGGGCAATCGAGGAGAGCATGGAGCTCGGCGAGGGAGAATAGAGGCGACTCACAGGCAGCACCATTATATAAGGCGAAAGGCACGATGAAGCGGTCGGTAGTGTTGCCGGAGGGACAGCCGTCGGCGGCGAAGAAGAAATCGGGGCGCATCTTGCCGAGAAGAGCCGAAGGAGCTACATCGGCAATGACGATAGGGCGGAGGCGGCCACCCACCGAGGCAGCCACCTCGGAAGAGGCGCGTCGCTGCGGGCAGACAGGGTCGTAGCCCTTGCACAAGCCTCCGGCGATGGGCTTGTGGCCTGCACGGGCGGTGATGTAATCGACGAGTCGGCGGGCCACGGGGATTTCGAATTCGGGTTCCTCGCTGAGGGAAACGCGAATGGTGTCGCCCACGCCCTCGGCGAGAAGAGTGCCAATGCCGACGGCCGACTTAATGCGTCCGTCCTCACCATCGCCGGCCTCGGTGACACCGAGGTGAAGCGGGAAGTGCATATCCTCGGCATCCATTGCACGCACCAGACGGCGGACTGTCTCGACCATCACCACGGTATTTGAGGCCTTGATAGAGATGACCACATTGAGGAAGTCCTCGGCGACGAATACGCGGAGGAACTCCATTGCGCTCTCCACCATTCCGGCTGGAGTGTCGCCATAACGGCTCATGATGCGGTCGCTGAGCGAGCCGTGGTTCACGCCGAGGCGAACTGCGGTGCCATGCTCGCGGCAGAGTGCGATGAAAGGCACCAGTGCATCGTGGATGCGCTTCAGCTCGAGGTTGTACTCCTCATCGGAGTAGGAGAGATGCTTGAAAGTGCGTGCGGCATCGACGAAGTTTCCGGGATTGATGCGCACCTTGTCGGTGACGCGTGCGGCAGCGAAAGCCGCCTTGGGATTGAAATGAATATCGGCGACAAGAGGCACGTTGCAGCCCAGGCTGCGCAGACGGCTACGAATGACGCCAATATTCTCGGCCTCACGGACACCCTGTGCTGTGAGGCGCACATAATCGGCACCGGCAAGGGCTAAGCGGTGGCACTGAGCCACGCTGGCGTCGATGTCGTTGGTGGAGGTGTTGGTCATCGACTGGACGCGGATAGGGAAGTGGGAGCCGAGCGGGGTGTTCCCTATTGCTACAGATATTGTGGAGCGGCGATTGTAGTTCATTTCTATTTAGTTAGGAGTTTTTCTAGAATTTCTAGAAATTCTAGTTATTCTAGTGGGGATAGATGGGGGTTAGTTGGTTTTGAAATTGTATTTAATTTCTCGGAGCTGTGCGTTGGCACCGGCAATTTTTTGGGCGAGGCCGGCTTTGTAGGTTTCGAAGCGCGAGGCGATGTCGTTGTCGCTGAGAGCGAGCATCTGCATTGCGAGAATGGCGGCATTGAGCGCGGCATTGATGCCCACAGTGGCCACGGGGATTCCCGGGGGCATCTGGACGATGGCGAGGAGCGCGTCGAGTCCCTCGATTGTAGACTTGATAGGCACGCCAATAACTGGGAGAGGAGTCATGGCAGCGATAACGCCGGGCAGGTGAGCCGCCATGCCGGCAGCGGCGATAATGACCTTGATTCCACGGGCCTTTGCGCCGTGGGCAAACTCCTCGACCTCGGTGGGAGTGCGGTGAGCCGAGAGAGCATTCACCTCAAAGGGAATTTGCATATCATCGAGAAACTTGAGAGCTTTCTCCATAATTGGCAGGTCGCTTGTGCTGCCCATAATCACGCTAACAATTGGTTCCATAAAAAAAGGATTTTATTTATTGGTTATTAATTATCGGTTGAAAAAAAGCCCCCGTTAAGCGAGGAGCTTGGAGAGGAGGAAGACGGAGAGGAAGCCGTTGATGAAGCCGGCGATTACCTGCCAGAATGTGTGGCGCTCCATGTAGATGCGTGAGGTGCCGAGGATGCCGGCAAGGATAATGATTGCACAGACGAGCCAGTAGATATTGAAAGCTGCGAGGCCGTCGATGCGCAGTCGCACGAGGAACGCGAGCACACCGCCAATACCGGCCATGTGTGCGCTGATTTTCCACCAGAAGTTGACGATGATAGAAACAACACAAGCGGCGGCGCCGCCCCAGGTGAAAACCACGGCCCACTGCTGCATGTGAATGTGGGTGAGGTAGAGTCCGCAGCCGATGTAGCATAGGAAAACGGCGATGTAGGGAAGAAGCCGCTCTTTTCGGTTGATGAGTCGCTTGTCCTCAATCACTTTTAGATTGTGTAGCACTGCAATGACCGTCATAGGCATGATGCAGGTGATTCCGAAGACTACGAGGAGCACAACAATGCGTGTTCCGGTGGGGAGATAACAGAGAATTGAGACCCAGAGCACGAGGAAAATGCCGTAGGTGGGCATGAGCAGAGGGCTCAGGATGGTTGAGAAAAGTCGGGCTATTGCTTGCATAATATCTTAATTTTTTATTTTCTGCTTTGGGCTTTTTTGGGCTGTGAGCTGTTATAGTTCTTTGCGGAGGCGGGCTACGGGGATTGCGAGGCGCTCGCGGTATTTAGCGATAGTGCGGCGGGCAATTTCGTAGCCTTTGTCGCGGAGGAGGTCGCAAAGTTTTTCGTCGCTGAGAGGGTGCCCCTTGTCTTCGCCGTCGATAAGTTGCTGTAGGTAGCTGAGCACTTCGCGGGTAGATACCTCCTCGCCGGAGAGGTGCATCATACCCTCGGAGAAGAAGTACTTGAGAGGGAAAATTCCCCACTCGGTGGCGACGTATTTGTTACGGGTGACGCGCGAGATTACCGACACGTCGAGGCTAAGGTCGGCAGCGATGTCCTTGAGCACCATAGGCTTCAGGTCGGCGGTGTCGCCGGTGAGGAAGAAAAGCTTCTGGCGGTGAACGATGGCGCGCATTGTGCGGAACAGCGTTTCGTTACGCTGCCGGAGCATGGCGATGAAAGTGCCGGCCTTAGAGTATTTATCCTTCACGTCGGCTGCGATGTCGCGATCCTTGTCGGAGGCAGGTTTCTTAGAGGCATATTGCTCGTAGATGAGCGAGTAGCTTTCAGAGATTTGCAGCTCGGGCACGGAGTTTAGGAGAGTTACGGTGATGTCGGCACCATCGGTTTCCACGCTGAAGTCGGGGGAAATTTGCTGGCTGTGGGAGTCGTCGGCCACTTCGGTGATTGTGTTACCCGGCTTAGGGTTAAGGCTTCGGATAAGGTCGAAGACACGGCGCATTGTGACATCGTCGATGCCGAGCTGAGCGGCGATTTTGTCGAAGTGCTTTTTAGAGAAGAGGTCGAAGCACTCATCGATGACGCGGTAGGCGAGGAGCGAGATTTGGTCGCCCCTCATTCGCTCGAGCTGAAGCAGCAGACAGTCGCGGAGGTCGGTGGCGCCCACGCCGGCGGGGTCGAGCTCACGGACGAGCTGATAGACACGGTCGACCTCGGCGTCGGAGACGTTGAGGCCGGTGTGGTCCATGATGTCGAAAGTGATAGACTCGATAGAGCGCTGGAGGTAGCCCGAGTCGGAGATATTACCGATGATATACTGGGCAATCAACTGCTGCTTCTCGCTGAGGTCGCGCTCGCCGATTTGAGCCATAAGGAAGTCGAAGACGGAGTTCTCGCCCACGGCCTCGGGCTCAAAGTCCTCGTCGTCGCTGCTGCGGTTGGAGGCGTTGAGTCGGTAAAAAGGGATGTCGTCCTCGGAGCGGTAGTCGGCCTTCATCATGTCGTCGGCGGTTTCGCGAATGACCTCGCCGTCCTCGTCGCGGTCGAGGTGCTCCTGCTCGGCCTGGGGAGTGTCGGCCACCTCGAGTGCGGGATTCTCCTCGGTAGCACGGCGGACCTCCTCCTCAAGCTCATTGCCCGACATTTCGAGGAGTCGTCCGAGGAGCTTCTGCTGCGGGGCAATCCACAGGCGGGTGGTTTGCTTCTGCTCTAAGATCTGGCGGTTGCTGCTTGGCATTGTGCTATTAGTGTTTCAGTGAGTAGGTGATAGTAGTGACCACACGTAGCTTTTTGATGTGAGGGGTGTAGCTATCGCGGTTTTCGATAGAGAACTGCCCCTGGTCGGCGCGAATAATCTTGTCGAGCTCGCTGTTGCTTGTTTGGGCAAACTGTTCGGCAGTATTCTCGGCGTTCTGGATAGCCTCCTTCATCATTTTGGGCTTAATATCGCTGAAAGAAGTGTACTCATACACGATAGGCATCTCATAACCACCATCGACGATAGCCACGCCCTCGTTGAGGAGGTCGGTCTGCTTGGCGATGATAGAGCGCACCATGTCGACCTGAGATGAAGTGACGGTGATAGTTGAGGTGATGTTGTAGCGGTAGGACTTGTTCTCGGCGCCATAACGCTCGGCGCTCATGTCGATTACCACAGGCGGATTGACCACAATCTCGGAGTCGGAGATACCGTTTTTCTTTAGGAAAGCGGTGATTAGGGAGTTGTTGCGGTTGATGTCGCGGTAGAGCTGCTGCATATCGTTGCCGATTAGCTTCGACACGATAGGCCATGTAACCTTGTTGGCGGGCACTTCCACTTGGGCGAGTCCCTTTACGGTGACTTGACGGTCCTTGTCGGCGAAATTGTTGATGCCGGCCTTAATGTTGAAGCCGAGCACGATGAGTCCGATTGCGATGACAACCGCCTCGATAATCCAACCATTTTTCTTTTCCATAAATCTTGGTGTTTTTATAGTTATAAAAGAGAGAAATACATAAGAGAGACGGCGCTACTTCACCTTCCACTCAAAGCCATCCTTGGTGTCCTTCACGTCGAAGCCGATTTCGGCGAGGCGGTTTCGGATAAGGTCGCTGGTAGCCCAGTCCTTTTTCTGCTTGGCCTCTCGGCGAATGTTGAGGAGGAGGTCGACAGCCTCCTCGTAGGGCTTGAGGTTGACACCGGCGCCGCCGGCACGCTCATCGACGATTCCAAGCACATCGAAGAGGAACGTCTTGAAAGTTTCCTTTAGGCGGTCGAGGTCGGGGGCTGAGATGGAGGCCTTTCCGTCGTTGACCGAGTTGATAGCGCGGCAAGCGTCGAAGAGGTGAGCAATCACGATAGGGGTGTTGAGGTCGTCGTTCATAGCCTCCTCGCACTTTGAGGCGAGGCCGGCGACATCGATAGTCGACACCTCGGCGGGCTTCAGCTCATTGAGTCGCTTCCAGCCATCCATCATGCGCTCGTAGGCCTTCTCGGCGGCCTGGAGAGCGTCGTTTGAGAAATCGACGGTGCCGCGGTAGTGAGCCTGGAGGATGAAGAAGCGGATGGTCATGGGGGAATAAGCCTGGGAGAGAGCCTGGTGGGAGCCGTGGAAGAACTCATCGAGGGTGATGAAGTTGCCGAGCGACTTGCCCATTTTCTGCCCATTGATTGTGATCATGTTGTTGTGCATCCAGTAGCGCACGGCATCGTGTCCGGAGTGAGCCA
>CAMGFF010000029.1 GCA_946055125.1 uncultured Prevotellaceae bacterium
TCACCGGCTATCTGTGCCGCAAGTTTATCTCGCCCAATGTGACCAAGAACAGTGCGAGCGGAAGCACCAACACCAAAAACACGCCGCACCCTGTGATACGCCTCGCCGAGCTGTATTTGAACCTTGCAGAATGTTATGCGGCACTTGGCGACAATGCCAGTGCCATCGAGAACCTTAATGTGATACGCGAGCGTGCCGGAGTGCCTGCTCTCACCGCCGCCGACGTGAATGGCGACATGACGATGACCGACTGGGTGCGCAACGAGCGCTTCATAGAGCTGTGGGGCGAGGGACACCGTTACTTCGACCTGCGCCGCTGGTGCATAGCACCGCAGTATCTCAAGAGCGGAGTGCGTGAGGGCTTGAACTACCGTGTGGTTGATCCCACCTTTGAGGAGCTGAATCAGCGCGTGGTTCTCACCAATCAGCCATTTGTGTGGTATGACCGCATGTATTTCATTCCCGTGGCAAGTTCGGAGGTTGACAGCAACCCGCAGCTTGTGCAGGCACCGGGGTATTAATGAGCGTTAATCGTTAATTGTGGTGCGATTTTTATGAATAAAATTTTTTGGAAAAAATGAAGACTGACATAATGAGCAAAATAAAGAAATCGGCACTCATTGCCCCGGCGCTTGTGGCGCTGGGAGCGATGGTGGCGTGTGAGAGCGACTTCAAGCCCGAGAGCATGGTGGGCGAGCAATGGAGCAATGTTCTCAGCATCAAGAACAGCGGCGAGCAGAGCCTTGTGCTAATAGGCAATGGGGAGACCACTACATTCACCCTGCAAGTGCTCAAGGGCGGAGGCAACAAGGATCTTGCAGCGCAGGGCACACTGCGCAGCCTCACCAAGGAGGAACTCGAAGCCGCTCACCCCGGCAACGACTATGAGATTATCAATGAGCAATACTACAAACTGCCTGGAGAAGTGGCAGTGGCATCGGGCGAAACCGGCAAGCTCTATGATATAGAAGTGAAGTTGCAGCTTGCATTGCAGCAGGTGCGCAGCAACGAAGAGCGCACTCTGGTGCTTCCCTTGTGCCTCGAGAGTGCTACCGACTCGGTGAACTCGGAGAAAAACAGCATAATCATATCTTTTGTAGATGGAAACAAGCCACGCAAGATCAACTCCGGCGACTTCAAGGTGATTGCCGTGGATGTGGCATCGAATGGCTGGGTTGATGGCAAGCCTGAGAACCTTTTCGATGGCAACCTCACCAGCGTGTGGCGCACAATTCTGTGGGAATGCGTAGGCACGCGCTGCACAGGCTCGCAGGGCGACAGCAAGGCATTCTGGTGCAACCGCGAGGACCACACGGTGGATGACTACGTTTTTGCCGACAACTTCACCAACTATGTGAATGGCGAGTGGGTGGATAATCAGCGTGTTGAACTGCCATGGACACTCACGGTGGATATGAACGGCACTTACGACCTCACCCAGATAGCCACCACGCGCATGATCAACACGCAGGACCAGGGCGTTGACCTCTCATCCTACTATCAGCGAGTGAAGGACTATGAGTATCTGATTTCGCTCGACGGCAACACGTGGGCTAAATTTGCCGAGGGCACAATGGACGTGTATGGCGAGACAACCTACAAAGTGAAGCCCGCCGATGCAGGAGAGGTGCACAAGGCACGCTATGTGAAGCTTGTGATAAAGAGCATGCACTGGCGCCAGAACACCGAGGCGGAGATGCGAGCCATTCACGGCGGTAAGGCCTACAACGAGTATCACTCGGCAACCTTCTGCGCCGACCGCAAGCAGGTGGGCATGGACCCCGAGTTTGCACAGTTTAAGAAATCGGCAGCCATCGACCTCGGTCCGGTAATCCTTGGCGAGATAGAGATATATGGCCGCGACGTGATTGAATAAACAATTATCACCACAACCAAAAGACAGAAATAACGATGAAAACAATAAAAGCAATCACACTCACGGCAATGCTTGCCGCCGGCACGCTGCTCGTGGGCTGCAACGACGACTCGGGAATAGACTACTACAAGCACCCCTACTGGGAGAACCTCGACCAGAACAAGCCGGGCGATGATCCCGCGGGTGCAACAAAGGTGGAAGTGAAGGACAAAAAGCTCTATGTGAATGGCGAAGAGTTTTTTATCAAGGGCGCAGCACTTAATACGCTCAATTCGGTTGACGGCACGAATCCGTTCCTCATGACGGCAATTAAGGCCGGGGTCAACTGCGTGCGCACCTACGGAAGCTCCGACCTCGGGGCAACTGAAGAGGCGGTGAAGGCTCAGCTCGACCTGCTCACGGCCAAGGGAGTGATGGTGTGCTTCGGAATCAATATCGACCATGAGGCCAACGGCTTCGACTACAACGATGCCACAAAGCGCAGCGCTCAGGTGATGAAGGCGAAAGCCGAAATCGACAAGTACAAAGGGCATCCGGCAATTCTCGCCTGGTGCGTGGGAAATGAGTGTGACCAAAGCGACAATAACACCGTCAATGCCAATGTGTGGAAGGACATCAATGAGATTGCAAAGTACATAAAGAGCGTTGACGGCCGCCCGGCCGCCACCTGCCTCACGGGAATATGGGACGGCGTGAGCATTATCGACGACGTGAAGGCCAACTGCACCTACATTGACCTGCTCTTTGTGAACAACTATGAGGGTGCTGTGGAAAGCCTTAACCGCAACTGGCAGAACCGCAATGTGGGTATTCCCTATGTGGTGAGCGAGTTTGGAATACGCGGCACATGGGATGGCAGTGTGGCAAAAACCACCTTTGGCTCGCTCATTGAGCCGTCGAGCGCCGAGAAGGCCGAGATTTATCGCAAAATCTACACAAATAGCATAGAGGGCAACGCCTCGAATGGCTGCGTGGGCTCATTCGTCTTCTTGTGGGGCTGGCAGACGCATGGCGCAGTGCTTTCGTGGTACTCGATGTATGATATGTATGAGAAACAGGCACTTCCCACCACACAGGTGATGCAGGAGCTGTGGACGGGCAAAAAACCGGCCAACTCGGCACCGGTGATAGCCTCGGTGAACGACCTCACGGTGGATAACCAGAAGGCATCGCAGAGCATCAGCATGGCAAAGGGCAGTGCCGGCCACACAGCCAACGTGAAGGCCACCGACCCCGACGGCGACCCAATCACCTACGACTGGAAGATAATTAAGGACGTGGTTTCGCCCTACGGAACTCCGATGAGCGAAGTGGTGTCGGGGCTATTCAGCGGTTCAATGGGTGAGACCGTATCATTCAAGGCACCTGCTGAGAAGGGAAAATACCGCATCATGGTGTATGCCCGCGACAAGGCAAATGGCACGACCGGACATGCTGTGATACCCTTTGAGGTGAAGTGATACACAATTAATTAACCAGAAGAAATCAGGATGAATATACCTAAGTTAATCGCAGTGGTGGGAGCAATAGGCTTTTGCTCCCACATTGCGGCAAGCGCTGCCGAGCTTACAGTTGCATCGCCCGATGGGCGCACTGCAATCACTGTGAGCGATGCCGGTGGCAATCCCACCTACACAGTGAGCCATGCGGGCGAGGTGCTGCTTGAGCCGTCGCCACTTGGCATGAAGCTGCACTTTGCCGACTACACACGCGGCATGAGCATCGACGCAGCTAAGACCACTACCGACACCACCACCGTGGACTACTCGCTGGCGAAGATAAAGCGCAGCCACGTGAGCCACCGAGCAGTGCGGGCTGTGGTGCCATTGATGAAGAATGGCAAGCGCGTGATCGACCTCGAGCTGCACGTGAGCGACAGCAACATAGCCCTGCGCTACCGCATCTACCGCAGCGGCGACAACCTGTGCGCGCGAGTGGAGAGTGAGGCTACGGGATTTTCGCTGCCCGAGGGCACTACCACATTCCTGTGTCCCTACAGCAAGGCACACACGGGGTGGATGGAGACCTTCCCAAGCTATGAGACGCATTATCAAGCCGATGCCCCCACCGGGCGAAACGGCGAGGGAGTGGGCTACACATTCCCCTGCCTCTTTCGCGTGGCCGACAAGGGCTGGGTGCTGATTTCGGAAACCGGGGTGGATGGCAGCTATTGTGCCTCACACATCGAGGCAGCTGGCGACAATGCCTATAGCATTGCCTTCCCGCAGGAGGCCGAAATACACGGAGTGGGCTCGGCACAGCCGGGAATCGTGCTGCCAATGGCAACGCCTTGGCGCACCATCACCGTGGGCAGCACGCTGAAGCCAATCGTTGAGACCACAATACCCTTCGACGTGGTGGAGCCACGATGCAGCAGCGCGAAGCAGTTCACCTATGGCCGCGGCACCTGGAGCTGGATTATCGGCATCAACGCGGCATCGGAATACGACGTGCAGCGAGCCTACATCGACTTTGCGGCCGCCATGGGCTATGAAAGTGTGCTTATTGATGCGTGCTGGGACGAGAGCATAGGCTACAAGCGAGTGGAAGAGCTGGCGCGTTATGCGGCAGGCAAGGGCGTGGGACTCTTCCTGTGGTATAACAGCAACGGCTACTGGAATGGCGGCAAGGGAGGCCCCTACAACAAGATGCACACCATGGCAGCACGCCGTGCCGAAATGGCATGGCTTCGCGAAGCCGGAATACGCGGAATCAAGGTGGACTACTTTGGCGGCGACAAGCAGCTGATTATGCAGATATATGAGGACATACTCACCGACGCCAGCGAATTTGGCATTGAGGTGATATTGCACGGCTGCACACTGCCGCGCGGGTGGGAGCGAATGTACCCCTCCTATGTTAGCAGCGAGGCAGTGTTGGCGAGCGAGAACCTGCGCTTCCACCAGAGTGAGTGCGACAATGAGGCTATGAACGCCACTTTCCTGCCTTTCGTGCGCAATGCTGTGGGAAGCATGGACTTTGGCGGATCGACGCTCAACCGCCGCTACTCGCCCAACCCCGACCGAGGCACCACACGCCGCACCAGCGAGACCTTTGCGCTTGCCACGGCGGTGCTGTTCCAGAGCCCGGTGCAGCACTTTGCGCTCACCCCGTCGTGCCTCACCGACGCACCTGTGTGGGCCGTGGATTTCATGAAGCAAGTGCCCTCCACGTGGGACGAAATAAGCTACATCGACGGCTACCCCGGCCGCTATGTGGTGCTTGCACGGCGCAGCGGCGACAAGTGGTATATCGCAGGAATCAATGGCACCAAAGAGGCCATGCAACTCACTCTCGACTTGCCCATGCTTGCAGCAGGCACCGAGGTGCAGCTTTATAGCGACGACGCTGCCCTGAACGGGCGCGTGAGCAAGGTGCGCACAACGAAGAAACAAACTCTGAAGGTGGAGATGCCGGTGAATGGCGCAATGGTGATAGTGGCGCCGGGCCGAGGTAATTAATCTTCACATAAAATCTGATAACAATAAGAAAACTTACGTAACAAAAAAATGAAATGATGGAAACGCGACGACAATTTCTCAAGCAATTAGGATTGACGGCTGTAGCGGCGTCTCTACCGGCAGGGTTGATAAACGCAGCCGAGGGGCTCGGGAAGAACAAAGGCGAGCAACTGAAGCTGAAGAACAATAAAGTGGCAGTGAACGGCAATTGGGACGTGATAGTGGTGGGCGGAGGCCCGAGTGGCTGCACGGCAGCCATTGCCGCAGCACGCGAAGGCGCAAAAACGCTGCTCATTGAGGCCATGGGACAGCTTGGCGGCATGGGCACAATAGGCATGGTGCCGGCATGGTGCCCCTTCTCCGACGGCGAGAAGATGATTTACCGCGGACTTGCCGAGCAGGTGTTCAACCGCTCGAAAAAAGGCGTGCCCCACGAGCCGAAGGACAAGCTCGACTGGGTGAACATCAATGCCGAGTACCTGATGCGGGTGTATGACAACATGGTGGCCGAATCGGGCGCAAAAGTGCTCTTTTTCTCGCGTCTTGCGGCAGTGGAGAAGAGCGGCAACGGCACTATCGACGCAATTATTGTGGCAAACAAGGAAGGCCTAACCGCCTACAAGGCAAAAGTGTTTATCGACGCAACAGGCGATGGCGACCTTGCTGCCTGGGCGGGAGCGGAGTTCCTGAAGGGCGACCGCGACGGAGTTCTCCAGGACTCCACGCTATGCTTCGCCATCGCCAACGTCGATATGGAGCGCTGGCAAAGCGGGCCCAACCTTCACAGCGACAACAAGAACAGTCCGCTGCACAAGACGATCGACAGCGGGCGCTATCCGCTGCTTGCCCACCACTTCTGCCTCAACCAGGTGGGACCCGGTGTGTTGCAATTCAATGCCGGACACATCACGGTGGATTGCACCAACCCCCGGGCAGTGAGCGAGGCGATGGTGCTTGGCAGGCAGATAGCGCAGCAGTATCTTGAGGCGCTGAAGGAGGCCTGCCCTCAGACCTTCGGCAACTCATTTGTGGTGAAGACGGCACCGGTGCTCGGCACCCGCGACAGCCGTCGCATAATAGGCGACTATGTGCTCACCGGCGACGACTGGCGGGCACGCCGCACCTTCGACGACGAGATAGGCCGCAACTGCTACTACCTCGACATACACAAGAAGGACTTTGTGCCGGTGTTCTACAAGAAAGGCGACTCACATGGAATCCCCTATCGGTGCCTCACGCCCAAGGGCTTCGACAACCTGCTCACGGCGGGCCGGTGCGTATCGACCGACGACGAGGTGTTTGGCAGTCTGCGCGTGATGCCGCCGTGCCTGGTGACGGGCGAGGCAGCCGGCATGGCAGCCGCTCACGCCATATCGCAGCGAGTGAGCGTGCACCATGTGGATGTGGATAAGCTTCGCCGCCGCTTGAAGGAAGAGGGACAATACTTCCTGTAACAAGGCAGATGAAACAATTACACATAACTGAGAATAATGGTTTTTTGGGTTAGTAATAACTGCTTCGCACATGGTGAGAAAAGGCTGAGAATTGAGCTATGACTCACGATGCAAGCGAAGATATAGATAGTTATTTCATAATACGCAATGGTTTTTTGAGTTGGTTTTAGGTTTTCTCAGCTTTTTGGAGGTTGTGCTTGAAAAAAAACAAGTAATAATCGATTATTCGGTAAGAGCACAGCCTCCATTAGCCGAGAATTTTTGCAAAAACCGGCAAATAACATAGTATATTATTGGGTCAAACATGTGCAGGGCGCGGCACTCGTGAAGGGATTCAGATTTGGCGGCGGTCACATTACCGCAGTGGAGAGCATCATAGCCGACGAGGAAGATATGCAAAGCGATGCGCCAATCTACGACCTTAGCGGCCGCCGCGTGGAGAACCCCGCACCGGTCTTCTACCTGCAGGGACACAAGAAGATCGTTAAGCGATAATTAGGATCATGGTTTTTAATCGAAATATCCCGGTCGAACTCTTTGGGTCGTGCTACCCTCGGTGGGGGCCGGGATGTTTTTTTAAGGAAAAAAGGTGGAATAGGGTAGTAGATAAGTGTCAGAAGGTCGTTTTAACGAAAAAAGGTGACTTTTTTTGTAAACCTAAATACTAATTAATTAAACATTCAACTACAATGAAAAAAATTTACATGAAAGCGTGTGTTGCTGCAATGGCACTGTGCGTGGCAGCAACGGCAATGGCCGAGACAAAGACACTGGAGTTTGATTTCTCGTTTCCCAATAACACCGGAGGAAATGTGGGAGTAGCTTACGAGAAAAATGGCAAGTCGTTGATCATCAATAAGACTCAGAAGACGTTTACAGCACTTGATGCAACGGGAACTCCATATCTTTTCAAATACTTCCAGTCCGACAATGCAATTAATGTGGGATATTGGACCGATGCGCTGCAGATAGGTAGCAGTCAAGTGATACTGTGGGATGGACAGCTTGTGCTTGCGCAGAAACTCACTAATATCACTCGCGTGGAGGTAGTGGCACGCAGCGGCAATGGCCCAGGCGGCACTATACACTTGGGCACAGTGAAATCGGTGGATAACAACGGATGCTTCCAAGACAATGCCGATATGTGGATTGGCCGAGAGGCAAACGCCGACGGCTCTAACGAGACTGCTGTGAATGCCGAAAACACGAAATATCTCACGGCAGACTACAAGACCTACATTTGGCAAGGCTCAAGCGCCGTGAGCGGACACTTGCTCGTGAAGGCATTCAGCCGCGGACAATATTACTTCCGCATAAAGAGCATAAAGATATACTATGAAGATGCAGTAGCCACAGCCGAGCCTGTGACGCTCAATGCAATAGCGAAGCTCAGCGAGGAAGCACCGTCGCGCTTCTTTGGCACATTCTCGGCCGAGAAGGACGTGATTCTTGCCGCAGCAGCAGGCGTGGAAGTGAACACAGTGACAGTGAAGAATGGCACAATGAGCCTTGCACCGCTTGCAGCAGCCGACTATGCCACCACGTCGAAGGTTGCCAATGGCACGGTGAATGGCTATCTCGTTCCAGCCGGAACAGGCGTGCTTGTGTCGATGAATGAGTCGAGCGAAAGCTACAAGGTGGCAGCAGCCTACAACTATGACGGCACAGCCGAGGCACTCGCAGCCGAGAATATGCTCGCACCCACCACTGCCGGCACTATAGTGGCCACAGCGGGCAGCAAGGTGTATGGCTTTGGATATGAGGACGAGGGCGCACAGACCAACCTCGGCTTCCACTGGGGCAATGCCGACGGCACACGGATTGAAGAGGCAGTAGCCGGCCAGGCTTATCTTGAAGTGCCCGAGGCCGAGGGCGCCGCTACAGTTAAGGGCTTTGTGCTTGGCGGCGGTTCGATCAGCACCGGAGTGGAGAGCATAGGCGTAGATGCAGAGAATGCCGACGCGCCGCTCTACGACCTTAGCGGCCGCCGCGTGGAGAACCCCGCACCCGGCTTCTACATCAAGGGCAACAAGAAAATCTTCGTGAGATAATTAATATTTGCGGAGGAGAAGAAAACGAGCCCTTGGGCACACAGCCGGAAGCACTTGCGGCGTGTGACCAAGGGCTTTACTTATCGAGCATTTTACACAATAGTTATGCTGGTAGGATTTTCAGCCCCCCGATTGCAGAATTCTTAAAAACAATATTGCTAATTTTGCACTTGCCGGCAGAATGTGCCGGCAGGTTAATTGTGAAAATAATGATGATAAAGAAAGGATTATTACCCATGCTGGCGGCAGCACTGCTGGCAGGAGCGGGAACCATGAGCGCCGAGGCTGCCAAAGGGAGCTTTGAGGCCGGCAAGGGAAAGTTTTTGCTCAATGGAGAGAAATTTGTGGTGAAAGCCGCCGAGTTGCACTATCCTCGCATACCGCGCCCCTACTGGAAGCATCGCATAGAGCTATGCAAGGCATTGGGAATGAACACGGTGTGCCTCTATGTGTTCTGGAACGCACACGAGCCGCGGCCCGATGCCTACGACTTCACGGGGCAGAACGACTTGCGCGAATTTGTGAAGCTGTGTGACGCCGAGGGTATGAAAGTGATTCTTCGGCCGGGTCCCTATGTGTGTGCCGAGTGGGAGATGGGCGGACTGCCCTGGTGGCTGCTGAAGAAGAAAGATATCAGTCTGCGCGACGACGATCCCTACTTCATTGAGCGAGTGGATAAATTCCAGAAAGCAGTGGCAGAGCAGGTGGGCGACCTCACCATAGCGAGCGGCGGCCCAATCATCATGGTGCAGGTGGAGAACGAATATGGCGCCTATGGCACCGACAAGCCCTATGTGGCAACGATACGCGACATGCTTCGCCGCAACTTCGGCAACGAAGTGACGCTGTTTCAGTGCGACTGGGCATCCAACTTCCTCAACAACGGACTCGACGACCTGATCTGGACCATGAACTTCGGCACAGGCGCCAATATCGATGAGCAATTTGCCAAGCTCAAGGAGGTGCGCCCCGAGAGCCCGCTCATGTGCTCGGAGTTCTGGAGCGGATGGTTCGACAAGTGGGGAGCCAACCACGAGACCCGTCGTGCCGACGACATGATAGCCGGCATCGACGAGATGCTGTCGAAAGACATCTCCTTCAGCCTCTACATGACCCATGGAGGCACCAACTGGGGGCACTGGGCGGGAGCCAATTCGCCCGGATTTGCGCCCGATGTGACCTCCTACGACTACGATGCGCCCATCAGCGAGTCGGGACAGACCACAGAGAAATACTGGGCACTGCGGCGCACGCTCGCGAAATACTACGAAGGGAAAAAGCTGCCCAAAGTTCCGGCAGCGATAAAGCCCATGGCAATAGCCCCATTCACATTCAGCGAGTATGCGCCACTGTGGGAAAACCTGCCCGAGGCGAAGCACGACACCGAGCTGCGCACCATGGAGGACTACGACCAGGGATTCGGCAGCATAGTGTATGGCACCACACTGCCGCAGCTCGAAGCCGGAGCCACGCTCACCATCGACGAGGCGCACGACTTCGCGCAGGTGTTTGTCGATGGCAACTACGTGGGCAAGCTCGACCGCCGCAACGGCGAGCGCGAGCTCACACTGCCGCAGTGCAAGAGCGGCGCACGCCTCGACATACTCGTGGAGGCAATGGGACGCATCAACTTTGGCCGCGCCATAAAAGACTACAAAGGAATAGTGGGCAAGGTGACAATCACCACCGAGCGCGACGGCTATGAGTGGAGCGCATCGCCGACCCATTGGGAAGTGCGCAACCTTGAGGACCGGTATGACACCTACACCGCCATGAACTATCGCCCCATTGCCGAGGCACAAGTGGTGGATGGCAGGCTGCCACGCGGCTGCTACCGCGCACACTTCACGGTGAAGAAGCCGCAGGACACATTCCTCAACTTCGCAACCTGGGGCAAGGGACTGGTGTATGTGAATGGTCACGCAATGGGAAGAATATGGGAAATCGGCCCGCAACAGACGCTCTACATGCCGGGCTGCTGGCTGCGCAAGGGCGACAACGAAATAGTGGTGCTCGATGTGGTGGGACCGCGTGAGGCACGCTGTGAAGGACTGAAAGAGCCGCTGCTCGACCAGCTGCTTGTGAAGAAACGCGCCACCCACCGCGAGCCGGGGCAGACACTGAACCTCGCCGGCGAGCAGCCCATAATTGAAGCCGAATTGCAGCCGGGCAACGGCTGGCAGACGGTGAAGTGGGGTAGGGCAGTTCGCGGACGCTATGTGTGCATCGAGGCAGTGGATGCCATCGATGGAGGCGACGAGGCGTCGATAGCCGAGATGTACTTCATCGACGAGCGCGGCAAGCGGCTATCGCGCGAGCCATGGACTGTGACCTACGCCGACAGCGAGAACACCGACGGCGTGAACCGCTCGGCCGACAAGACCTTCGACCTGCAAGAATCAACCTACTGGCAGACGGCCGTGGGAGTGCCTTATCCTCACGCTATAGTTATCGACTTGGGAAGCACACGCTCGCTCACAGGCTTTGAGTGCCTGCCGCGCATGGAAACCGGCGCACCGGGAGCAGTGAAGCGGGTGCGCATATATGTGAAAGGCGAGGCATTTGCAATGTAGCGGTCAGCGAGGAATAGCGTCGAGAAACCGGCGCACCTGTTCAGTGTAGGTGGCGCGGTGGTCGAGGTAGGCATCGGCATGCTTCGATCCCGGCGCCACCCACATTGCTTTTGGCGCGGGCTTGGCATCGTAGAGGGGCTGCATCATGGCAAAAGGCACATAGGTGTCGGCATCGCCATGAATGAAGAGCATGGGGCGGTGGCACTTCGCCACCTGCCTAATAGGGGCAGCCTCGCCGAAGCTCCAGCCATAGCGCAGCTTGCACAGCGCACTGGCGCAATAGAGCAGGGGGAAAGGCGGCAGCGAGAACTGCTCGCGCAGCTCGCCACGAAACTCATCCCACACGCTGGTGTAGCCGCAATCCTCCACAAAAGCCTGCACATAGGCGGGCAGCTGCTCGCCCGACACGCACATGGTGGTGGCAGCGCCCATCGACACGCCATGGACCACCACACGCGAGGGGGCCACCGAGTCGCGAAACAGCTGCTCGGCCACCTCGGTCCAGCGAATCACGTCGAAGCGGTCCTTCCATCCCATCTGTATTTCCTCACCCTCGCTCTTGCCGTGGGCGTGGAGGTCGGGCATGAGAATGTTGTAGCCCAGGTCGCGGTGATACATACGGCCCAGGTAGAGGAACTTGAGGCAATTATCGGTGTAGCCATGCACCACCACTGCCGAGCGCCCACGGGCCGAGTCGCAGCGCAGGTAGATGGCATGATGGCGCTCGCCCGAAGGCATGGTGACGAAAGTGTCGCGCAGCAGGCCCAGGCGCAGCAGGCTGTCGCACCATGGGCGCATATCGGGGACACGGCGGTAAAGCTCGGCATAGGCGCTGTCGGTGTCGGCACGCGAGTCGCCGGGCTTGTGGGCATAGCCAAGGGAGTAATCGAGCATGTAGAAACTGCCGCCGGTGAGAGCCAGCACCAGCACGGCAGCCACAACGGCAATAGTGACAAAAAACTTCTTCTTCCTCATAGCATAAACAATTTTGTGCAAATATAGCTAAAGCGAGTGGGAGCAGCAAATTTTTGCCCGAATAGAGGTGAAAAGTGACAAAATATAGCTAACTTTGCCCACAAATAACACAACGACGATGAAAGCACTCTATGCCGCGCTGCTATGCGCCACACTATCAGCCTGCAACAACCGCAGCAGCAACCCAAGCAACACGATAGGGGAGGGCGACTCCTGCTCCGAGACCGTAACGCCCCACGACCTGGTTAACCCCCGCCAGGTGGGCAAGGAAATCACCACTATAGGCGTGACGCTCGACCGCGCCATGAACTCCATTCTCATCATCGACGAGAATGGCGACTCGGTGGAGTTTGTGTATGCCGACGTGGAGAACCGCGCCAAGATAATGGGCAGCAACATAGGCGACACAGTGACGGTGAAGCACGTGACACTCACCGACGGCCGCGACAGCGTGACCGCCATCTACCGAGGCCGCCGCCCATAAAAATTGCAGCTCATTGAAAAAAAATTGTGCAATAGCTTTGAAATTGCCAAAATAAGGCTTAAATTTGCACCACAAAACGTGCGGTAGTGGCTCAGTTGGTAGAGCATTGGCTTCCCAAGCCGAGGGTCGCGGGTTCGAG
>CAMGFF010000030.1 GCA_946055125.1 uncultured Prevotellaceae bacterium
GTAGCGGGCCGAGGTGTATTCCACTCCATAGAGGCCGTCGAAGCCATTGAGCTGGCCTATACCCGAGCCGTCCTCCCATGGCGACTGGTAGTAGAGCCTCAGGGCGTTGCCCGATGCGAGGGCGATGGTCCCCATCACGTCCCAGGTACCGAGGTGGTTGCCCTCATAGTAGGCCTGGTCGCCATCCTGGTTGCCCCCGGAGCCTGGGATAAGAGCCTTGAAAAGCTCTTTTGCGCCCACCTTCTGGCTATCTTCCTTCACGAGCACGCCCTTGGCGTACTCGCGCCGTGTGCCGCCAATCTGGCACGCGGCCTGCATGCCAATGGTGAGAGAGAAAGGCTGAGAGGGATTTGTGCGGAAGTGCAGATATTTGTAGTTAACCACCTCGCCGGTGGTGATGAAGTAGTTCCAGTAGTTGTAGCGCTCCTCCATCCACTTCTTGTGGGTGGCCTTGGCGAAACTCAGCTCGCCGCATATTTGCACCCAGCCATTGGTGAGGGGAATGTCGCAGAAGTCGGCAAAGCCCATCGCCACGCCGGGCATGGGGCGTGCATTGCCCGAGAAGCACAGGTCGCCGCTGCTGAGGCTCTGATTCACGAATACCGACTCATGCTCCTTCAGGCCTAAGGTGAGATACACATTGCGCCACTTAGCCGTGGCGTAGCACTGCTGGAGCCACAGCGGGGCATTCTTGAGCGATTGCGTGGAGGAGGAGCCAATCAATGAGTAGAGTGTGCCCGGAGTGTAGCCGCCAATCACGTCGGCGCCTGCCGACAGGGAGAAGTGGCTCGACGCATTGAGCGAATATTCCGCCCCCACACGTGCCAATGCTGCGCTTGGAGAGGTGAGAGTGCCCTGACGGTTGTAGATGACATACGACGGGGCTATCTCACCATTGCCCATGGCAGTGGTGAGCGACGCGCTCAGGAACACATCATGGCTGCCCGCGTAGGCTGCTGAGAGCGAGCACATCAGCAATGCGAGTGCCACAACACGGTCAGTGAGAGGCGACAAAGGTCTGTATGTGGCGGTCTTTCTTCTCATCGGTAATCTCATCAATCGACAGGAAAATCCCACTCTCTTCCACCTCGCCAAACTCGTGGTTGATTGCGGTGCCAAACATACGCATCGTCTTCGACAGCCCCATGTAGGCGTTGACGAGTGGCGGGATGTTGAAGCCGTGCTCGCGAATGTAGCTGTTCACGCGCTTGTAGTCGCCCTTGAAGTCGTTGCCCAAGATGATGTGAGGGAAGTCGCTCAAGGTGTAGGAGTGCCGCAGTGGCTCGATGGGAGTCACGAGGCATTCGGGGTCGGGGAAATACTTGTGTAGGAATGCAAGCAGCAAGTCGCGGCACTCGGTGGAGTAGCTGGGATACATTGTCACCTTGCCAAAGAGGTACTTCATCTCGGGATACACCACGGTGAGCGCCCCGAGGCCGTCCCACAGGTTGTCGAGCGCGAAAATCGCCTTGGCCCCGGCCTTAGTCGACTGGTACTCCAGTCGCACGAAAGAGCGCCCGAGCTCAATGGTCACCGGCAGGAGGTCGCGCACGAAGTGCTCGGAGAACCTGAACATGTGGGAGGTGGCAATCTGAGGCACGCCATGAGCGTCGCGGGCAATGTCGTGTCCCAGGATAAAGCGGTAGCCACCTATGATTTCCTTCTCAGCGGGATTCCACACGATAATCTGCCGGCACGGCACGGGCATGAGGTCGAATTCATCGATGTCGCAGCACTTTCCGGTGCCACCGCCGGCGGCACGGAAGGCAATCTCGCGCAGCCGTCCCAGCTCACGCATAGTGGAGGGAGCGTGGTGAGCGTCGATTATGTATATTTCATTATTGCCCTTGTTGGTCTTGCGCAGGAAACGCTCAGGCGTTAGCTCGGCAATAATCAAGCTGGTATCTACGGGTTCAATGATAGGCTCCATGTTAAGTGAGAATGGGGTATATATAATATATGCAGTTGTTACTTTGTTTTGAGTTGATAGACGCAATCTCTCACCCTGGCGGCATGCTCGGCAGGCTTTCGGCCATCGGTGAAAGAAGTCCAGGGAATAGGCTCGCCAAAAGTCGCTGTGAACTCCTTGCCACGGCACCGCATCATCTCGCCCGGCAGCAGTATCATCTCAATGTTGAGCTTTATGCCCAAGCGCTTGCGCCACCGTGCAAGCCGGTAGAAACGGCGTGAGTTCTCGCCGCTGAAGTACACCGGCACCACGTCGCGGTGATACTCCACGCTCTTGGTGATGAACGATTTGCGCCACTCCAGGTCGGCCACCGAGCCATCGGGCCGGCTGCGCGAGCACAGCCCGGCGGGGAAGTAGAGAATCTGGCAGTCGCCGTCCATGGCATCGTTGATTGCAGCCACGGCCGCCTCAGTCTGCCGCCCGTGCTTGTTGGCGGGCAGGAACACACCGGCGAGAGGGCGCACCTGCATGAGCATATCGTTGACCACGCAGCGCAGCCGTCCGCCGAAGTGCCGTCCGAGCAGGGCGATTAGGGCAATTCCGTCGAGGCCGCCAAGAGGGTGATTGGAGGCGAAGATGTAGCGGCGCCCATCGGCCGGGTTGAATTTCTCCAGTCCTTGCGCACGCACCGTAGCTCCAATATACTTCATGGCAGCGGCGGCAAACTCCTCGTTCTGCGTGCCGCGTGTGGCATCGAGCAGCTCATTTAGCTCTCGCTGGCAAACGACGCGCTCCAACCACCTCACCACCCAGCCGGGAATGAAGCGGCGCTGCCGCGGCGCCTTGGCGCGCAGCAGACGGTCGAGGTCGATATGCAAGCGATTGTCGGCAGTCATTTTTTGCTTATTAATCTACAAAATTAAGCAAAAATTTTCTACTCACCGCCACCATGCCCTCTTATTAACAGGTTTTAATTAATTCGGCGCATTAAGGCGTGGCTATGTGAGTGAAAAATAGTAATTTTGTGGCGAAAACCAATACTTGAAGCAAAATGGAGCGAATTAGCAATTTTATCGCGGCGATGTGGCAGTCGCTGCTCAGTGTGGTGAAGATAGTGCTGCAATCGAAGTGGCATGTGGTGATGCCCCGGCTTGGCGAGGGCAAGGAGCTGGTGGTGCTGGGCAACGGGCCCTCGCTGCGCCACACCATGGAGCACTCCATGGCGTTCCTTCGAGAGCGCGAATTGCTTGCCGTGAACTTTGCGGCGTGTGCCGAGGAGTTTTTCACGCTGCGCCCGCGCTTCTATGTGCTTGCCGACCCGCACTTCTTCACTGCCACCGCCCAGCCCAATGTGCAGCGCCTGTGGCAGGTGCTTGGCAAGGAGGTGACATGGCCGCTCACCCTGCTCGTGCCACACCGCTTCGCAGGCACGATGCGCTCGCAAGGCCTTGCCTCGGGCAACGGCCGCGTGCAGGTGGTGTGCTACAACACCACCCCCATCGAGGGCTTTCGGTGGCTTGAGAATGTGGCTTTCTCGGCGGGGCTTGGCATGCCGCGGCCGCGCAACGTGCTAATTCCCTCGATAATGCTGGGCATGTCGCTGGGCTTCGGCACCATATATCTTGCCGGAGCCGACCACTCGTGGACCCGCACGCTCTCGGTGGACGACGACAACCGCGTGGTCTCGATACAGCCGCATTTCTACAAGGAAGACGAGCGCGAGGAAAAGCGCATACGCAAGGACTACATGAACTACCCCCTGCACCAGATTCTATTCAGCTTCTATGTGGCATTCCGCAGCTACTTCACCATAGCCCGCTATGCCCGCCACCGCTCGGTGCGCATCATCAACATCACCCCCGGCAGCTTCATCGACGCATTCCCGCGGGCTGAGGTTTAGCGGCCGTCACCTATTCCCTATATACACCCTCAGGGCAATCCTCTGCCAGAAAGCGAAAGCCTCCTTGGTGTAGTGGAAATCGAGCGAAGCCTCGAAGTCGACATATTCGTTGCTGAAAATGCGGGCATACACATTGGTGCGGCTGTAGAGCCTCGCCTGATAATTAGGGTCGCCCATATTGAGCAGCGCCCCATAGCGCGGATAAAGCGGATAGAGGTTTTTCCCGGCATAGAAAGTTTCCTTTATGCCAAAAATCCTCCACTCGGCCACGGCATCGACCAGCACACCGGCCGGAGTGCGCCACGCATGGTCGTAACGGCGGTCGCGCTCAAGATTGATAATAGGGCCGGCGGTTATCTCGAGGCTGTCGAGGAGGGCAGTGCGGTGTGAGAGGTTGAGGCCCACATAGGGGTTCACGGTGATGTCGTCGTTCACGCCCTGGTCGTCGTAGTCGCTGAGCGACTTGGCGAGGTGGTTGATTTGCACGCGGCCACCCACGAGCAGGGCGCCGGTGGGATTGCATCGGCCGGCAAAGTTCACGTTGAAGGCCTCGCGCTGCGAGTCGGTCTGCAGCGAGCGCCAGTCGAGCGCCACCTCAAAATGGCCTTTAGGCTTCACATATTGCAGCAGCACGCCGCGAATGTTGGGTTGCCGGTAGCGCAACGAGTCACTGAGCAACACGGTGTGCAGCTCCTCGATGAGCATGGTGCGAGGCAGCATACCCACGGCCAGTCGCCATGAGGGCGACTTGTAGGCATAGTAGAGCGTTGGGCAGAGCTTGTAGTCGCGCCAGCCGTTGCCGCAAGGCTGAATCCAGCTCACTCCGCCGGCAATGCGGTGCGCTCCATCGAGCACCTTCAGCCCCACCTCGGGTGAAAGGCGGGTGAGGAAAATGGTCTGGTCGGGCGAGTAGTAGTTGTCGCCCTCACGGTTCTCAAACACGGAACCGAGGTCCACGCTCCAAGTGAGCCGGGGCTTCTGCGCGCTGAGGGGCAGCACAAGCAGCAGTGTGGCTGCCGCCACTGCAATTATTCTCCTTATCATTCTTATTATTTTTTTGGGCTGTGAGCTGATTAGCGGCTCTTTGCATTGCAGCTCACAGCCCATAGATGTCAGGCAATGGGCTTTATCTCGGCTATGCCACGGCGGATGCGGGCAATGGTCTCCTCCTTGCCGATAAGCTCGGTCACATCAAACATGTGCGGGCCCTTGCACTCGCCCACCACGGTGAGGCGGAAGGCGTTCATCACGTTGCCCAAGTGGTAGCCCTTCTCGGCAATCCAGGCAAGCACAATGTCCTCACTCGGCTTCGAGGTGAAGTCGGTGATTCCCTCAAGCACCACGATAAGCTCCTCCATTATTGCCGGCATCTCGGCGCTCCAGCGCTTCTTGATGTCCTTCTCGGCATAGGTGGTGGGTGCCACATAGAAGAATTTGCCCTGGTCCCACAGCTCGCTCACAAACGACACGCGCCCCTTCACCAGAGCCACGGTGCGGGTGATGAAGTCGTCGCCAAAGGCCTCGGGCTTCACGCCATTGGCCTCGAGCACGGGCTTGAAGAGCTGGGCCAGCGTGGCGTCGTCCTCGCGCAGCAGATATTCGTGGTTGAACCACGCACCTTTCTTATAGTCGAATTTCGCACCGCTCTTAGAGCAGTGCTCAAAGGAGAATTTAGCGATAAGCTCGTCCATGGTCATAATTTCCTGGTCGTCGCCCGAGTTCCAGCCAAGCAGGGCAAGGAAATTCACCACGGCCTGGGGCAGATAGCCGCGCTCGCGGTAGCCCATCGACACGGCGCCGGTCTCGGGGTCGTGCCACTCAAGCGGGAACACCGGGAAGCCCAGCTTGTCGCCGTCGCGCTTGCTGAGCTTGCCCTTTCCGGCGCCGTCGGGCTTGAGCAGCAGCGGCAGGTGTACGAATTGCGGCATGGTGTCGGCCCAACCAAACGCCTCGTAGAGCAGCACATGGAGCGGGGCCGAGGGGAGCCACTCCTCACCGCGAATCACGTGGGTCACCTCCATGAGGTGGTCGTCGACAATGTTGGCGAGGTGATAAGTGGGGAGGTCGTCGGCGCGCTTGTAGAGCACCTTGTCGTCGAGAATCGATGAGTTGATAGTCACCTTGCCGCGAATTAGGTCGATTACCTCCACGTCGTGGTCGGGCTCAATCTTGAAGCGCACCACATATTTCTCGCCGCGGTCGATCATCGCCTTCACCTCCTCGGCGGGCAGGGTGAGCGAGTTGCGCATAGAGAGGCGCGTGCGTGCGTCGTACTGGAAATTAGCCATCTCCTTGCGCTTGGCCTCCAGCTCCTCGGGAGTGTCGAAGGCATAGTAGGCCTTTCCGGCGTCGAGCAGCATCTGCACGTGCTCGCGGTAGATGTCGCGGCGCTCCGACTGCTTGTAGGGCCCGTAGTTGCCACCCTCGCGCACGCCCTCGTCGATGCCAATTCCGAGCCACGCAAGAGCCTCATTTATATAGTCCTCGGCACCCGGCACAAAGCGCTGGGAGTCGGTATCCTCAATACGCAGAATCATATCGCCGCCGTGCTGGCGGGCAAACAGGTAGTTGTAAAGTGCGGTGCGAACGCCGCCAATGTGCAGCGGCCCTGTGGGCGACGGTGCAAAGCGAACTCTAACTCTTCTTTCCATATATAAAACAAAAAAATCGTGTTAAAATCGTGATAAAGAATATTTTTGCAAAATTACATAAAAACCCCGAATTATAAGCCGGTCGAGATAAAGAAATCAAATTTCTTTAGATGAAATTCACATAAAAATCGGTGCAAATCGAGTGTGGAGCGCAAAAAAATTTATTATTGTGGGCTGAGGAGAGATGCCTCCCGACTTTGAACAAAACAGCTGCCGGGGTGCGATTTTGCCACTTTGGGGCAGAGAAAGAGGGGGTTTGAGGGAGGAAAATGGGGCAAAAATGCTGAAAAGTTGTAAATTTGAGGGCAAAATGGTTGATTATTAGCAAGAATGTTTGTAACTTTGCGCCGGTTTAACTAAACACTTTTGGAAAAATTGACGACATTTGAGCTGCCATTGAAAGGCATGCCCTGTGGCACACAGCGATATGAGTACCACTTGGGAATGGATTTTTTCAGAGAAATGGAGAGTACCGATGTGCTGAGCGCGGCGGTTGACGCTACCGTCGACGTGAAGCGCAGCGGTGATATTTATGAGCTGTGTATCACAGTGAAGGGCGAGCTTGGAATCCCCTGCGACCGCTGCCTTGAGGAGATGTCGCACCCGGTGGACGATGAGTATCGCGTGAGTGTGAAATATGGCGAGGAGTACAGCGACGATGCCGACAATGTGATTGTTATCGCCGAGAGCAGCAACACCATGAATGTGGCGGGGCTGATTTTCGACACTATAATGCTCACCATTCCAATAAAGCACGTGCACCCCGAGGGAGGCTGCGACGCCACGATGCAAGCCCGGCTTGAGGCTCACCGCGCCACGATAGCCGAGGAGGATGCCGGGGACCGGGAGGATGCCGATGAGGCTATGCCCGCTGCCGACGACGAGAACAACAACGATTTCCCCTGTGACCCCCGCTGGGAGGCACTAAGGAAACTAAAAGATAACAATTAAAAAATTTACATAACAAGATGGCACATCCTAAAAGAAAACAATCGAAGACAAGAACAGCCAAGAGAAGAACTCACGACAAGGCTGTAGCTCCTACACTTGCACTCTGCCCCAACTGCGGCGCATGGCATCTTTATCACACCGTCTGCCCTGAGTGTGGCTATTACAGAGGAAAAATTGCTATCGAGAAGGACGCTGCCGTGTAACCCACGAGGCGAACAACGATAGCCCCTTTTTCACTCCAAGCGAATGACAGGAGAAACCGAATAAGCGAATGATATCCTAAATAAAGCCAATAATGAGCTTATTTAGGATAGATTTCCTTATTTGCTCAAATTCAAGGATTATTCAATACAACCAACGACTGATCGATAGAGATTATGCTTAACGCAAAGATTACGGGCATTGCATCCTATGTGCCCGACTATGTGCTGACCAACGATGAGCTGTCGCGCATGGTCGACACCAACGACGAGTGGATAACCACCCGCGTGGGAATCAAAGAGCGCCGCATTCTCAAGGATGCAGAGCTTGGCTCGTCGTATATGGGCATTCAGGCAGTGAACAAGCTGCTCGAGGAGACCCACACGGCAGCCGCCGACGTGGATATGATAATCTGCGCCACCTCCAACCCCGACTACCGCTTCCCCTCCACCGCCTCGGTGATAGCCCATGGCTGCGGCACCGTGAATGCCTATGGATATGACATTCAGGCAGCCTGCGCGGGCTTCATCGTGTCGCTCCAGGCCGCAGCGGCCTATGTGCGCAGCGGAATGTATAAGAAAGTGATTGTGGTGGCCGCCGAGAAGATGTCGAGCATGACCAACTACAAGGACCGCAGCACCTGCCCGCTCTTTGGCGACGCCGCTGCCGCAGTGCTTGTGGAGCCTACAAAGGAGGAGAATGTGGGAATCATCGATGGCGTGTTCCATGTGGATGGCATAGGCCTGCCTCACCTGCTCATGAAAGCCGGTGGCTCGGCACGCCCGGCTTCGCACGAAACCGTCGACAACGATGAGCACTATGTGTACCAGGAGGGACGCGCCGTGTATAAGCATGCCGTGACCGACATGCTCACCTCCTCGCAGGACGTGATGAAGCGAAACAACCTCACCGTGGATGGTATCGACTGGTTTGTGCCGCACCAGGCCAACCTGCGTATCATCGAGGCCGTGGGCGACCGCCTCGGCATCGATGCCGATAAAGTGCTCGTGAACATTGAGCACTATGGCAACACCAGCGCCGCCTCCATTCCATTGTGTCTCGACGAGTACAAGTCGAAGCTCAAGAAGGGCGACAAGATTGTGCTCACCGCCTTTGGCGCAGGTTTCACCTGGGGCGCAATGTATATCGTGTGGGGATTCTGATTACACGACATAGTATAATCTCACATCTCCCGTGGCCACCACCCGGTGACCGCGAGGGGCGTGAGATTTTTTTTGATTATTTATAATTTTGATTCAGTAATGCACAAGGCAGGATTTGTGAATATTGTGGGAAATCCCAATGTGGGGAAATCAACCCTCATGAATGAGCTGGTGGGTGAGCGACTCTCGATTATCACCGCCAAGGCGCAGACCACACGCCACCGCATCATGGGCATTGTGAACACCGACGACTACCAGATTGTGTTCTCCGACACTCCCGGTGTGCTCTCGCCAAAATACAAGTTGCAGGAGAGCATGCTCGAGTTCTCGCAGGAGGCCCTGGTGGATGCCGACGTTCTCCTCTATGTGACCGACGTGGTGGAGGACCCCACCAAAAACCGCGCTTTCCTCGACCGCGTGGCAGCCAGCAACAACTTCCCGGTGCTGCTGGTAATCAACAAGATTGACCTGCTCAAGGGCAACGACGACCTGGAGCGCATCATCGACCGCTGGAAGGAGATTCTGCCCAATGCCGAGGTGTTCCCCACATCGGCGCTGGCAAAATTCAACGTGCAGGGCATAATGAAGCGCATAGTGGAGCTGCTGCCCGAGTCGCCGCCATTCTTCGGGAAGGACGCGCTCACCGACAAGCCGGCTCGCTTCTTCGTGACCGAGATAATACGCGAGAAAATCCTCCTCGACTACGACAAGGAGGTGCCCTATGCCACCGAGGTGCTTGTGGAGAAATTCCACGAAACGGAGAACTCTATCCACATCATGGCTGTTATCTTTGTGGAGCGCGACAGCCAGAAGGGTATCATCATAGGCCGCGGCGGCGCCAAACTAAAGCGGGTGGGCATAGAGGCTCGAAAGGACATTGAGCTGTTCTTCGGCAAGAAGGTGATGCTTGAGCTCTTTGTGAAGGTGGAGAAGGACTGGCGCAACCGCGACAACAAGCTCCGGGCATTTGGATATAAGGAATAGGGGAGAGGGGATTGCTAGTAATTCTAGAGAAACTAGAGATTATAGGGGGTGAAAATTGAGAATTTAGAATTTTTTTTGAGATAGATTGCGTGAGAGAGCGCCGGGATTTATGCTTATTGCCAACCTCGCTTCTCCACCAAAACAACTGGAATTATGGGTAAATTAGTAGCCATTGTGGGACGGCCCAATGTGGGCAAGTCCACACTTTTCAATCGCCTGACGCAGACTCGCTCGGCCATCGTCGACGACACTTCGGGCACAACGCGCGACCGCCAGTATGGCAAGGTGGAGTGGTGCGGCAATGAGCTGTCGATAGTTGATACCGGCGGCTGGGTGGTTAATTCCGACGACATCTTCGAGGAGGAAATCAACAAGCAGGTGTCGATAGCCATCGATGAGGCCGATGTGATTCTTTTCTTGGTGGACATTAAGAATGGTGTCACCGACCTCGACGACCATGTGGCCGACATCTTGCGCCGCTGCAAGAAGCCCGTGATCCTGGTGGCCAATAAGGCCGACAACAATGAGGGCATTTATGCCTCGGCCGAGTTCTACTCGCTGGGCCTCGGCGACCCTTACTCTATCTCGGCAGTCAACGGCTCGGGCACCGGCGACCTCCTCGACGAGGTGGTGCGCCTCCTCCCCAAGACCGATGAGGAGAGTGAGCAGCTCGAGAATCTGCCGAAATTTGCTATCGTGGGAAGACCCAACAGCGGCAAGTCGTCGATTGTGAACGCCTTTATCGGCGAGGAGCGCAACATAGTGACCAACATTGCCGGTACCACCCGCGACAGCATCTACACGCGCTACAACAAATTCGGCTTCGACTTCTACCTCGTCGACACCGCCGGTATTCGCAAGAAAAACAAGGTGAATGAGGATATTGAGTTCTACTCGGTGCTGCGCAGCATCCGCGCCATCGAGAACGCCGACGTGTGCATCCTCATGATCGACGCCACACGCGGCATCGAGACTCAGGATGCCAACATATTCTCGCTCATTCAGCGCAACAAGAAGGGACTGGTGGTGTGTGTTAACAAGTGGGACCTGGTGGAGAACAAGAGTCAGGAGGCCATCAAGACCTACGAGAACGCCATTCGCACCCGCTTCGCGCCATTCACCGACTTCCCCATTATCTTCGGCTCGGCACTCACAAAGCAGCGCATCCTCAAGGTGCTTGAGATGGCAGCCAAGGTGTACGACAACCGCCGGCGCACCGTGCCCACCTCGAAGCTCAACAACGTGATGCAGGAGGCCATCGCCGCCTATCCACCGCCAGCCAACAAGGGAAAATATGTGAAAATCAAGTATATCACTATGCTGAAGGGTGCGGCAGTGCCCACATTCATCTTCTTCTGCAACCTGCCGCAGTGGGTGAAGGAGCCCTACCGCCGCTACTTAGAGAACAAGATACGCGAGAACTGGGAGTTCTCGGGCACGCCTATCAACGTGTTCATGCGCGAGAAATAGCGCCACCGGGGAGAGCGAGCGTGCCGCAATACTCTCCGCCCGAAGAAATATCCTTCTCAACCGGGCAGCAATAGCCGAGAAAAAAAGCGCTGATTCTGAGCCACATGTTTCGGGGCAGAATCAGCGCTTTTCTATGCAAGCATCCGAAATCGGCCGGGTGGGGTGCATAATCGGTAAGCATACGAAATCGGCCGCAAAATTTACTGAAAAGAACGATAAATCAAGATACCGGCTGTGTTTTTACCGGTTGAATGCCTTATTTTACGGAGAAAAGTAATAAAAATGCAGGAAATAGGTCGCAAATCGCCACAAAGGGTGCATGCGTCACATACTGCCGGTGATGTCGAAAACTCGTGAGCGGGCAAGCATGCACGCGCCAATCATTCCGGCACGCTCGCGCAGAGCCGAGATTTTCACCACGGTATCCTTGTTGACCATATTGAGCGAGTGCTTCTTGATTGCAGTCTTGATGGGCAAGATGAGGTAGTCGTCGACGACTGAAAGCACGCCTCCTATAATCACCATTTCGGGGTTGAACAGGTTCATGAGGCCGGCAATGTGCTTGCCAAGCTCATAGCCCAGCTCCTCGAGCAGCTCAATGCAGAGGGTGTCTTCGCGGTTGACGGCGTCGATAATCATTTCGAGGGTGATGTGCTCATTGCGCTCGATGGCTTCGGAGAGGATTGACTTCTCGCCGGCTTTCACGCGCTCTACCAGGTGTCGGTAGACGGCGCACCCCGAGGCCTCAGTTTCAAGGCAGCCTTTCTTGCCGCAATGGCATATAATTCCGTTGTCGAACACCGGAGTGTGGCCGAACTCGCCGGCAAATCCCGACATTCCCGAATAGATTGAGCCATTGATGATAATGCCAAGGCCGAGCCCCCAGCTCACGTTGATGAAAAGCACATTCTTCTTCTCGCTGATGCCGCCACGGAGATACTCGCCATAGGTCATTGCGCGGGTGTCGTTGTCGATGGTCACCAGGTAGCCCACTTTCTCGGTCATGAGCTGTGAGAGCGGCACCTCGCCAAAGTTGTACCAGCTGTAGCTGTAGCCCGACTCGGGGTTCACGCGGCCCGACACATTCACGCAAATATTGAGGATTTTGCTCTTGTCGACGATGAGCGAGTCGATGAAAGAGCGGATTGTGTTGCACAGGTGGTCGAGGCCAGCTATGGTGTTCTCGAAGGCAAAGTCGGTGAACGACTGCTTCTCCACGAGCTCGCCATTGAAATTGATGAGGCCAATGTTGAGCGCATAGCGGCGAATATCCACTCCAATGAAATAGCAGGCATCGGGGTTGAGGCCATAGAGGAGAGGGTGGCGGCCGCCGCTTGTCTCGAGCTTACCATAGGAGTTGACGAGCCCCGACTGGCACAGGTCCTCCACCAGCTTGGTGACGGTGGGAATGCTGAGGTCGAGCACCTTGGCCAGCTCGGTGATGGTGGAGTTGCCATTGTAGATATAGAAAGTGATGATTCGCTTCTTGAGGAGTGAATTTTTGTTGCCCTTGGCAAGTTCATTAAGCAGTTCGGCCGTCATAGCTTGTAAATAATAATTAGGTGAAAATGATATCGAAGTAGAGAAAACAAAGCAAATTTAGGAATTATCTCCGAGAAATGCAAATTTATTTATTTGTTTTGGTGATTTATGGGGACAGTGGGTTAGCGGGCGATGAGGCACTGGTCGATGTTGCGGGTGGCGGGGGAGATGTTGATG
>CAMGFF010000031.1 GCA_946055125.1 uncultured Prevotellaceae bacterium
CTTCAGCACCGAGGAGCACACCATCACCGATTGGGTGATTGATGACCCCCGAAAGGCTTAGATAAAAGCTGGAGATTCTTAGGCTCTGTGTCATTGGCTTGAATCCCAGCCAATAGCGATGCTCCGGGAAGCCTCCTCGCGACAGCCTCAATGCCTATTGACAGTGAGGCTCTTGGCGCGGGGGCTTCCCGGAGCAGCGATATGTGGGTGCGATTATCCCTGAGGGGGAGGATCAGCAGAACTTACTGAAGTCGGTAGCCTTCATGTTGCCCTCAGCGAGGAAAGTCTCGTGGAATGCGAGGGCTGCCTTGAGGGTGTGCGGCGTCTGTCCGCCACGGCCCATCTTCAAGTACTCGCGCAGCAATGGGCGATAGTCGGGGTGGGCGCAGTTCTCAATCACCACCTCGGCACGCTGCACGGGGTCTTTTCCGCGCAGGTCGGCCACGCCTTGCTCGGTGATAAGGATATCCACTGAGTGCTCGCTGTGGTCGAGGTGCGACACCATGGGCACAATAGCACTGATAAGGCCGCCCTTGGCCACCGATGGGCAGCTGAATATCGAGATATATGCGTTGCGGGTGAAGTCGCCCGAGCCGCCGATGCCGTTCATCATCTTCGTGCCCGTAACGTGTGTGGAGTTGATGTTGCCGAAGATGTCGGCCTCGAGCGCGGTGTTCATGGTGATTACGCCCAGTCGGCGCACCACCTCGGGGTTATTGGAGATTTCGCCGGGGCGAATGAGCACCTTGTCGTGGAACTTGTCGATATTCTCGAAGAACTCTTTCATGGTGTCCTTGGAGAAAGTCATGGAGCAGGTGCTGGCAAATCGGCACTTTCCGCTCTTGATAAGGTTGAGCACCGAGTCTTGAATCACCTCGGTATACATGTCGAAAGCCGGGATGTGAGGGTTAGCGTCGAGGCCGGCAAGCACGGCGTTGGCCACATTGCCCACTCCCGATTGCAGAGGCAGGAAAGTGCTTGGAATGCGTCCGGCCTTGAGCTCTGTGGTGAGGAAGTCGCACACATTGTCGGCTATCATCATTGTCGTCTGGTCGGCAGGAGAGAAAGGTGCGCCGCCGTCGGGGTGGTTGGTTTTCACCACGCCAATCACCTTAGCCGGGTCGACCTTTAGTGTTGGGACTCCCGCACGGTCGCTGGCCTTGTAGATGGGAATTTCGCGTCGGCAGGGAGGGTCGAGAGGGATGTATATGTCGTGCAGGCCAAAGATTTTGGGGTTGATAGCCTCATTGAGCTCAATGATGATTTTCTCGGCCATTGTGGCAAATGTGGGAGCGTTGCCCACGCCGGTGCCAAGCACAATATCACCGTCATCGCTTATGCTCTGCACTTCGAGGATAGCCACGTCGATTTTGCCAAATGTGCCATAGCGGAGCTTCTGCGCAATCTCCGAGAGGTGAAGGTCGAAGTAGTGGGCGGTGTGAGCGTTGGCAGCCTTGCGCATGTCGGGGCACGACTGGTAGGGGGTGCGCATATTCACGGCGTTGGCGCGAGCCAGCTCGCCGTCGACGAAGTCGTTGGTCGATGCGCCGGTGAACATGTTGATCTTAAACTCGCGTCCTGCCTCATGTTCTTTCTTTGCGATCTCGGCAAGAGCCACGGTCACGTCCTTTGGCGTGCCGCTTGCTGTGAAGCCCGAGAAAGCCACGCTAAAGCCATTCTTGATGTGCTGTGCGGCTTCTTGAGCCGTTAAGATAGGAAATCTCATAGTTCTGTTTCTGTTTTGTTCATCTTTCTATCCGGTTTCTCACGCGCTGTGATGGTGTGTGGGAAAGGGGATGCTAAGGAGTGTATGATTAGAAAAAATATATAATTTTTATTGTTAATGCCGCAAGGGGCTTAGAATTTTGTTTTCAGTATCTCGTGGGCGATAATCGCCCTGCGCCAGTCGGCGGCTACAGGCACATCGGGGTGAGGCTCGGCATAGGCATCCTCGGCGACAATCTCGGGCAGTTTCACCGCGTGCACGCCTTCGTCGCGGGGTGAGGCTGGCACATAAGGCTTGGTTGGAACGTCGAGCGGAGCTTCACGAAGCTCCGCTTCGGCCAGGGGAAGCCACCCTGAGCCGGACACGGGTGGCGGTGTCGTGCGAGGCTGCCGTGGCACTGGCGGTGCCATGTTTCCGCCCTTTGCCTTATTTTTATTATTACTCTTGAGGGCACTTAAAAAAATGCTTATTATCACAACGACGAATAAAGAAACAACGCCATCCATAGTAACGAGTTAATAAACAAATTCAACGCTCAAATTTACGAATAAAACCTGTATCCTCAAAGAAACTTAGCAAAAATCGGCAAAAAAATGCCAGAGTGAGCCTTTGAGTGACCACCAAGGACACTCCAAGGCTGTCAATCCTGTCACTTGCCATAAGGCGTGAAATCGAAGTCGTGCGGGATTGTTATACTCACCACCCACCATTCCTCGTCCTCGTGGGAGGTCGAAGGTCGGCGGTCTATGTGCAGGTCGATTTTGTTGTGGTTTCGGTCGTTGAGCAACTGCAAAGTCTGAGTTATCACGCGCATGCCCGTACCGGTGTTGTTCATGAAGGCGCCCATTGTAGCCTGCCGGGCCGGGCCGTTGTTCTCCACCATGATTGTGGTGGCCGAGGGAGAGGCGGTCGCCGAGATGCGCAGAGTTTTCTCGCCGGAGAGAGCCCGCAGGCCATGCTTCACTGCATTCTCCACAAAAATTTGCACCATCATCGCCGTTACGGTCACCCTCTCAGGGTCGATTGCCGGGTCGATGCGCTTCTCATAGATGAAGCCCTTGCCCAGGGCCGGGCGCTCATTGTCGATGTAGGTGTCGACGAAGTCGAGCTCATCGGCCAGCGGCACCAAGTATCGGTCGCACATCTCCAGGTTCTTGCGCAGCATGCGCACCAGGTTGTTGATTCCCTCATTGTTGGCCGCGAGCTCGCGGTTGAGCACATTGAATATAAAGTGGGGCGAGATGCGGTTGCGTATGTTGGCGAGGCGCTGAGTCACGATTAGGTTCTGCAGCGTCATTTCTCGCTCTATTCGCCTGCGGCGGCGCCACAGGATGTAGATTATAGTGGCCGATACCACGAAGATAACCACAATCGCGAGGATATATATTTGAATCTGCAGCTGCTTCAAGTGGTCGTCCTTCTGCGAGATGATGAGGTTGGAGTGCAGCTTTGTGGTGTCCTGCACATAGCGCATGTCGATTTCGGCAATCTGGTTACGCACCGCGCTGTTGTTGATAGAGTCGAGGTAGTGGCGTGCGCGCGTCAGGCAGTGGTAGGCATTGCCATAGTCGTGGCGCTGGCTGTAGTAGTGCTGCATTCGCTCATAGTGCAGCGCGAGGTATCGTGGCCCGGCATAGGCCGAGTCGGCCGAAGCGAGTGCGAGGTGCCACGAGGCGGCAGCCAGGTTGTTCCGGCTGAGTTCCAGGTCGCCGAGCAGGCTGTTGAGGTAGAAGCTCTTTGAGCCATCCTTGGGCAGGAGCCGCAGCAGCTTTTGTGCGTTTCCAAGCCGGGCTGCTGCCGAGTCGGTGTTGCCCATGAGGAGCATCACCTCGCCTATGTTCACTTCCACTACGAAGCGAGCCTCGCGGCTGCCCAGCATGTTTGCCAGCTCCTCGGCGCGGCGGAACTCAGAGAGAGCCTTGTCATAGCTTTTCTGGAAATAGTAGTTGTTGCCCCTCGACACAAAGAGGTGATAGCGGCCATAGGTGTCGATGCGTCCTGTAGTGTCGTGCTCCGCCATGTCCTTGGCACGGTCGAAGTAGGCATTGGCCTCGCGGAAGTTGGAGATTTCGGAATACACCTGTCCGAGGCCGCAATAAATGCTCATGTTCTCATCGGAGTTGTTCAGCGAGTCGGCGATAGCGAGGGCGCGGCGATAGAAGCGAGAGGAGTTGCTTGCGTCGCCATTCAGCCGGTAGGCGTCGGCAAGGTTGATGCACACCGGGATGAGCTCTTCCCGCTCCTTCTCACCGGCGAGCATCAGCTCCCGGTAGGCATTGTTGAAGCACAAGATAGCCGAGTCGCGGTTCCCGAAGCAATTGAGCAACGTCACGGCATTGTGGTTCCAGTAGAGAGCCCGCAGACCGCGCAGCGCGTTGCTCATGGGTGCACTCTCGCAATAGCGCCACACCGTGCGCTGAAGCGAGTCGACCAACTTCCAGTCGCCCACCACCACGCGCGAGAGAGCCTTGTAGAGGTGAAGCCGGCAAAAATCTATGCTGTCGCCGCCTATTCTCTCCTGAGCCGCGCTAAGCCGCGCATAGCTCTTGTCGGGGTCGATAAAAATGCTGTCATATTGCGTTTTGATTACCGAGTCGGTGTAGCGTGTCTCGGGGCAGAGGCCCGTCTTTGCCTGCTGTGTGCACGAGGTCATCGACCACGCGGCATAGACGACGATTGACAAAAAATTAAGTGTTATGAATGTGTGTGTTATGCGGTTTAGTGTGTATCGGCTCATCATTAATCGTTTATCGTTAGTTTTGTGTTTCAGCAAAGCTTATCTCCGGTTTATTTGCAAAATTACAAATAACTTTACAGATTTGCACAAATTTTTTCCAAATTTGTAATAAGAAATCACATTATTCAGCCTCAGTGTTCAATTTTTTCCCTCCATTCTCGGCACGCCGTGTGGGTTTTATTGCTACCTTTGCACCGCTAAAACATTTATTCTCTCATAGCACGCGATTATGACCCCAAAAACAAAAAAAACACTTCTCATTGCCGCCGCTGCGGTGGCAGCTGTCGCGGTAATCGCAGCCGTGGTGCTTATCCCTTTCTTCTCAGGCTCGGGACGGGAGGCCCGCATCTATGTGCGCCCCGGCATCTCAACCGAGGCTCTTGCCGATTCCCTCGCAGCCACACAAGGCGACGCATTTGCCGGGCGCGTGAGCTCGCTTCTCTCACTGCTCGAAGTCGACCTCTCGAAGCGCGTGGGAGCCTACGACATTGCCGCCGGCGACTCCCCGCTCGATGTGGCACGCCGGCTGCGCAACCGCCAGCAAGCCTCAATCAAGCTCACATTCCACAACTTGCGCACCACGGGCCAGCTGGCCGATGCCGTTGCCGCCCGCTTCCTTATGACCAGGGACGAGCTTATGCAATGCCTCACCGACAGCGCTTTCTGCGCCTCACTCGGCAAGACACCCGCCACAATGCCCGCAGCCCTGCTCCCCGACACCTACGAGTTCTACTGGGGTGTGACCCCACAGAAGCTCCTCACCACAATAGCCCGGTATTCTTCCCGGTTCTGGACCACCGAGCGCGCTGCACAGGCACAGGCTCTGGGCCTCTCGCCCGACGAGGTGGCTACCATCGCCTCAATCGTGGAGGAAGAAACCGCCAAGCCCGATGAGTGGGGAATGGTGGCACGCCTCTACATCAACCGCCTCAAGCAAGGAATGAAGCTCCAGGCCGACCCGACCGTGAAATTCGCCCTCGGTAACTTCGCCCTGCGCCGCATCACTCACGCCATGCTCACAACCGATTCCCCCTACAACACCTACCGCTGCGACGGATTGCCTCCGGGTCCCATTCGCTTCCCCGACCGTCGCGTGATTGATGCTGTGCTGCGAGCCCCACAGCACCCCTACACCTACATGTGCGCCAAGGAGGACTTCTCGGGCTACCACAATTTCACCGACAGCTACACCACCCATCTGCGCAACGCCGCCCGCTACCAGGCCGCCCTCAATTCCCGCGGCATCCACTAATCCTTTCCCACATCATTGTGCCCCTCCGGTATTTTTTTCTGAAACTTTATAACCACAAGGCAAATACGCTGTTCCATATATGCGACACAACTATAACTTAGGATTTATCACCGACGAGTGGCAATTTTGTGGGAATCTCTCCGCTCAATACAAGCAAATAGGGAATGCTGTGCCTGTGAACCTTGCCTGGGCTATAGGGCGGTCGCTCATCAGGCTTTTCAACGACATGGTGTTGCAGGGGCTTATCAATCATTCAAATCCCGATTCCCATGCCGTGCACCTCACAAAACTGCACGGAATTTTTGAGGGAATGGCTTGCGACAAGCCTAATGACTACCACCCCCTGCCACCTCAATAACCCACACCACCGTGGCTGAAATTTTCTGAAAATGTGGCGATAGAGGGGCGGAAAGTGACAAAAAAATCGAGTTGCCGCCCCACTATCGCCACCATCCCACTTGTTGCCTCGTGGCAAGCGGCTTAATTCACCGCTTGAATCGCCCACGCGCAATGTGCTGATTATCCACGCAATAGCGGTATTTTTTAGTAGATTATAGCCTTAATTCATTGCCGGAGAGAGTGCTATGGCATAATTTTGCAATCAGAAAATTTATTAACATAAACAACTTTCACTTCCAAATCATTATGAAACCATGCACTTTACTTTTTGCCCGAGGCATTGCTGCAATGCTGTGCCTCGCAGCTTCGCTCACCGCTTGGGCCGACAGCCCGGTGGCGAATCCCGAGGCCGTGGTAACAGCCGGCAATGCCCGCTTCACAGTGCTCACTCCCGAGATGATTCGCATTGAGTACAGCACATCGGCCACCTTTGAGGACCGCGCCACTTTCGTGATTCAGAACCGCGACCTCGAAGTGCCGCAATTCTCCACCACCGAGGATGCCGATTTCCTCTACATCACCACTTCGGCGCTCTCGCTGAAGTACCGCAAGGGCACCGACCCCCGCACCGTTCCGGCCTCGCCCGCCAATCTCTCAATCACCATGGCTCACCGTGGCTTGAACGTGGTGTGGTATCCCGGAAAGCCCGACCCACTCAACCTTAAAGGCACTTGCCGCACCCTCGACGGCTGCAACGCCGACAGTAAGCGCGGCGAGCTGGAGAATGGCCTCGTGTCGCGCTCGGGATGGGCAGTGATCGACGACTCCTGGACCGCCTCGCGCCCCGACGGCAGCCGCTCTTTCGCCCTGGAGCATAACAGCGACCTGGGCTACGACTGGTGGGCGCCGCGCCACGACGCTCACGCCATGGACACCTACTTCATGGGCTATGGCAGCGACTACAAGCGTGCGATCTTCGACTTCACCCGCGTGGCCGGAAAGATACCCTTGCCGCCCGACTATGTGTTTGGCTACTGGTATAGCAAATATGCCTCCTACTCGGCCGACGACTACCGACAGATTATGGCCGAGCTCAAGCAGAACGACGTGCCATCGAATGTGATGATTCTCGACATGGACTGGCACTGGAACGGCAGCGCCGAGAGCCTGTCGGAGGGCATAGGTGGCTGGACGGGCTGGTCGTGGAACACCAACCTTATCCCCGATCCCTCGGGACTACTCTCCGACATACACAGCCGAGGCTTCCGCGCCGCGCTCAACCTCCATCCCGCCGACGGAGTGAACCGCTATGAGTCGGCCGACTACTACAACGCCATGAACTCCGACCTCAATGGCAAATACAACGATGGCGACAACATCGCCTGGCGCCTCGACTACCCCGACTTCACCAAATCGTTCTTCAACCGCATTATCCGCGACCACGAGAGCGAGGGCGTGGACTTCTGGTGGCTCGACTGGCAGCAGTATCTCGTGAGCTACTGCACTCCCGGCCTGGGCGAGACCTTCTGGTGCAACCATGTGTTCTTCAACGACATGAAGGTCAACCGTCCCTCCCGCCGCCCGGTCATCTTCCACCGCTGGGGCGGACTGGGCAGCCACCGCTACCAGATAGGCTTCTCGGGCGATGCGAGCATCAATTTCCCCACTCTCAATTTCCAGCCCTATTTCACCGCCACCGCCTCCAACGTGGGCTACACCTACTGGGGACACGATCTCGGCGGACACATGTTTACCGATGAGGCCACGGTGAACGACAAGGAACTGGTGCTTCGCTGGATTCAGTTTGGCGTGTTCTCCCCGATTCTCCGTACCCACGCCACAAAGGACGACCGCATAGAGCGCCGCATCTGGAAGTTCCCCAATTTCACCGCCATGCGCGATGCCGTGAAGCTGCGCTACGCACTCTTCCCCTATATCTACACCATGGCACGCCACACCTTCGACACCGGCCTGGGCCTGTGCCGCCCGCTCTACTATGAGTACCCCGACTGCGAGGAGGCCTACCAATTTGAGAACGAGTATTTCTTTGGCAACGACATTCTCGTGGCTCCCATCACCGAGCCGGCCGGCACTGGCAAGGCCGTGAAGAAAATATGGTTCCCCGAGGGAAGCTGGTGGAGCGTGGCGACCAATGAGCTTATCGAGGGCCCGTGCACTATCGACATGGAGTTTGCCGACAATGAGATACCCTATTTCTTCAAGCAAGGCTCAGTGATACCCTTCAATCCCGCCTCGGTGAGCGACGTGACCGTGCACCCCGACGCACTTATCCTCAATGTGGTGGCGGGAGCTGCCGGGACCGGCAGCCTCTACGAGGATGCCGGTGACAATTCCGACTATGCCACAGCCTTCGGCACCACAGCGTTCACGCACACCGTGGCCGGAGGCAACGACGTGATCACCATTGAGCCGCGCCACAGCACCACAAGCCTCGATGTGAACTCACGCGCCTGGACCATAAAGGTCTTTGCCGGCTCACGCCCATCGGCAGTGGAGGTGAATGGCTCGGCCATCGAAGGCTGGACCTACGATGAGCTGTCGTCGTGCACCACCGTGCCGGTTTCCACCACCAACTGCAACTCGGCCATCACCGTCACCCTCGTGCAGTCGTCGCCCACAGGCCATGTGGGCGCAATCGATGGTTGCCGCCACTCGGTAATCTATGATTCGGTCACCGCCACCCTCAATGCCCGCTTCAGCGAGCCAGTGGGCAGTGCCATCCTCTCGGTGCGCAACCTTGCCGGAATGGAGATGCTCACCCGCAGCTACACCGGCGTAACCGAGATTGCCGAGGACCTCAGCAATCTTGCCCCGGCCGTGTACGTCTGCACCGTGAAGGCCGACAGTTTCACCAATATCACCAAAATCTGCAAATAACACACCCACACCGATATGAAAAATCTTATTATCACCGCCATCGTGGCTGCCGCCTCAGCCCTACAGGCTATGGCCGGCATGTCGAACTCCATAGAATACACCCAGCTCTACATCGTGGGTTCGGCAACGCCCAAGGGCTGGGACCTCGCTAATGCCGATGCCATGTCGCCCATCGCCTACGGCGTGTTTGAGTGGACCGGCGAGCTCAAGGCCAACGAGGAATTTAAGTTCATGAATTGCAACTATGCCTGGAACAAGCACATTGTGGCCACCGAGCCCGGCCTTTACCTGGAGTGCGGCAATGTGTATCCACTTAACTTTGAGGCTTCGTGGAGCCTGAGCGACGACCGCGACCTGAAGATGCGCGTGCGCACCACCACCACCTACACCCTTGTGGTCGATCTCAATTCCATGCAAGTGTCGGTCAATCCCGCCGCCACCCTCGCCGAGTGGCCCGCCTCATTCTATGTTGCCGGCTCGGCAGTAGCCGGCGACCCTGTGGAGCTGCGCGACTACTATGGCGTGGAGCTGCGTGGCTGCATCGACCTGCAATGCGGCGATGTGAAACTAATCGACACTCCCACCTTAACGGCCTCAACCACCTACTATCTCCCTCGCTTCGCCGATGTGGATATTACCTTTGGTGAGGGCTATGTGAACCGCCTCTGCGCCACCGCCGATGCCTCGACCATGGGCTGGAGCGTGCTCGTGCCGGGTGCCTACCAGTTCTATCTCGACAAGGCCTCGCGCACCTACACCATCACCCGACTCAAGCATTATCCCGTGCTCTACCTCGTGGGCGGCTGCTGCGAGCGCCGCTGGAACTACTGGGACGAGAGCAACTGCCGCTTCTTCCCCGACCCTCTCAATCCCGATGTGATGGTGTGGGAAGGTGAGCTGCGCATAGGCTGGGAAAGCTACCCCGATGGCTCGCCGGCCGAGGAGCCCAACCGCTTCAAGATTCTCACCGCACAGAGCTGGTTCTCTCCCACATTCCACCCCTATGTGGCCGACGCTCCCGCCATTGGCGCCACTGATGCACGCATCAGCGGTGGCGACGACCTGAAGTGGAGCATCGACCGCGACGGCTTCTACCGCCTTGAGCTCAACACTCGCACCGGCGTGCTCACCGGCACCTACCTTGGCAACGAGGGCGTACCGGCACGTCCCACCGGAATCGATGAGGTGACAAGCGGGCAAACTGCCGCTCCGGTCTACTTCGACCTGCAGGGCCGCCGCATCGACAATCCCTCACGAGGCATCTACATCAAGCTCCAGGGCAATCGTGCCACAAAAGTGGCGCTATAATACCCTCCTTCGACAGCTCAAAGAATTGAAGCATACCAACCATTAAGAATGAGGCTGCGACACCCTTTTGCCGCAGCCTCATTCACACTTGTGGGGCGAGGTATTTGTCGCCTATGCCTATGCCGAAGAGGGCATAGTCGTAGATCACAGGGTCGTCGGGGCGCATGCGGCGCAGCATGGCTGTGAGCTCGAGCACGGTGCGCTTGTCGTTGGCGCGGCGCTCCACCATTCCGAGCGAGCGTGCGGTGTCGCCCACATGCACGTCGAGCGGAATGAAAAGGCGGCTCTTGGGGATAGCCGTCCACACGCCCATATCCACGATGCCATCGTCGCGCACGAGCCAGCGCAGGGCCATGTTGATGCGCTTCAGGGCCGTGTTGCGCAGCTGGGTGGGCAGGCACTGCGAGTCGGTGGCACCAGCATTGGCCTCGCCAAACTCGTGCTGCATTAGCTCCACGAGCTGCCACGAGGGCGTTTCATGGTCGCCCACGTGGTGAGCTGCGGCAAAGGCGTGGAGCGAGCCATAGCGGTGGAAAATACGCGCCAGCCCGCGCAGCATATACTTGAAGTTGCGGGCGAAGAAAGTGCGGTGGATATTCAGGTCGTCGGGCAGTTGCTCAAAGGCGCGGTCGGTGATGTATTCGAGTGGAGAGTTCTCCATGATTGCGAGCATTTTCTCGCAGTTGTTGCAAATCATCTTGCGCTTGCCCCAGGCAATCGAAGCCGAGAGCAGCGCCACCGCCTCAACGTCTTGCAGGCGCGAGAATCGGCGCGGGAATTGCACGGGGTCGTTGGCGATGAAATCGGTGTTGTTGATGCGAGCCGCCTCGCGGTCGAGGAAGTCGCGCAGAGCTGAAAATTCTTTGTCGTCGAGCATATTGGGTTCAGAGGTTATTATTTCGATGAGCGGTGGGAGAAATATGAGCGCAGGCGGCGATAGCCCTCCACACCCAGAATGGTGATTCCGCCATACTGAAATGTCTTAGCCAGGCCGAAAAAAACGACCCACAGCACGGTTTTCGCGGCAGCGCTGATAGGCAGCAGCATCTGTGCGAAAGAGATGATGTAGCAAGGCACGCACAGAGCGAGCACAATCACGCCGGTGCGGAACGAGAGTCCCGCCAGCCACCTTTTCACTTTTTCAATTATCTTTTTCATTTTTCTTTTGGGCTTTTTGGGCTGATTACCGGCTTTTGCAATGTGGCTCATGGCTCACGGCTCCAAATTAATATTTTTCTAAAGAATAGACCACTGTGGAGCCGGCCGGGGTGATTAGCGAGAGCTGCAAGTGCTTGTTGTCGCTGCCGCCGCTCACGGTGAGGCGGTTCTCTTCGCCGCCACCAATCATGTAGCCATCGATGGGGTAGTAGCGGTCGTAAGGAAAAGTGATGATGAGCGCATCACCATCCTCGCGCCACTCGCCAATCATCTGCGCCACTCCGTGGTCGTCGTTTACCTTTTTCTGCTCGAAAGTGGTGCTCTGGAAAGCGAAGAAAATGTTGCCGGTGTAATTGCCGTTGTTGCTGCCATTCACCGTGATGCTCACCACCCTCCACAGGCCAAACCAGCGGCCTATGTCGCCATTATTGTGGGTGCAGCCGGTGGCGATTGCCGCCACCAGTGCCACCATTGCTATGTTAAGGAAACGCTGTCTCATCATCATGTCATTTTAATAAAACATAGAGCTCACAGCCCAAAGCTGTAGGCAATCTTCACCATCACGCCAAAGTTGTCGCCAAGCAGCTTGCCGAAGTCGCCGGCCACCTGGCCGTGCACCGAGAGGCCTTGCAGGCGGTCGGCAAACTCATACCTCGCCTCCACCGACACCGAAGTGGTGCTGCGCGGCTCAAGCAGAGGCACAAAAGGCGTGCCGAGCGAGCGGCGGTAGCCGGCCTTGAGCCAGTATTGCACATCGGGGGCAAGATGCCCGGTGATGGCGGCATGGAATCCTCGCAGGCGGTTGTCGGTGATACGCAGATACCCGTCGGTGCTGTAGATGGCCGAGCGAATGAGCGGAGAGCCAAGTGCCATGCCATAGTGCTGGTATCCGCAATAGAAGTAGTTGTTGTAGTAGTCGTCGGCACCGGTGGCCTGTCCCAATATGGGGTTGTTCTCAAAGTCGGCCGGGGCCCAGTGCATGGGGCCGCTTTGGTTCATTAGGTCGATATACTCAATTACCGCGCCCTCAATCAGCCCATTGCGGGTCGAGGCGTATTCCACTCCATATAGGCCGTCGAAGCCATTGAGCTTGCCTATACCCGAGCCGTCCTCCCAGGGCGACTGGTAGTAGAGCCTCAGGGCGTTGCCCGATGCGAGGGCGATGGTGCCCATCACGTCCCAGGTGCCGAGGTGGTTGCC
>CAMGFF010000032.1 GCA_946055125.1 uncultured Prevotellaceae bacterium
AAAACAAACTCTCATCATGAAGAAATCAATCTTTTGCGGCTTAATGCTCGCCGCTTCGGTGGCTGCCCCAGCCCAGTCGCTCGACAAAATGCAGTGGTTCAACGAGCCTGCCAAGTGGGAAATCAAGAACAACTCGCTCTCCATGAGCGTAACGCCGCAGTCCGACTACTGGCGAATCTCTCACTATGGCTTCACCGTCGACGACGCTCCGTTTCTCTACACCCTGCGCGGTGGTGAATTTGAAGTGAAGGTGAAAGTGTCGGGCGACTACACTGCTCGATTCGACCAGGCCGGACTGATGCTGCGCATCGACCACGAGAACTACATAAAGGCCGGTATTGAATTTGTCGATGGAAAATACAACCTCAGCACCGTGGTCACTCACCACACCAGCGACTGGAGCATAATCACCCTCGACCTCCCCGTGCCTTTTGTGTGGATTAAGGCCGTGCGACGCCTCGACGCCATCGAGGTGTTCTACTCCTTCGACGACGTGACCTACACCCTCATGCGCAACGCCTGGATGCCCGACAACCACCCCATCATGGTGGGCGTGATGGCCGCCTGTCCCGACGGCAACGGATTCAAAGCCCGTTTCGACAACTTCTCCATCAAGCACCTTCCCGACCAACGCCGCCTCGAGTGGCTAAAGCGCAACACCGCCCAGTAACCTCTCTCTGCAGCCCACCGCGAGGCTGCCCCGGCAATGAAACGTGAGATTGTTGCTTTCGGCTCTTCCCGGTCGTTGATATAACGAAGGCCGGCACCCTGTGAGTGGGGGTGCCGGCCTTTCAGTATTGATAAATCGCGGGCCGATTAGCCGAGGAAGCCGAGAAGCACACCGGCTGCTACTGCCGAGCCGATCACGCCGGCAACATTCGGGCCCATGGCGTGCATGAGCAGGTAGTTGCTGGGGTCGTACTTCTGTCCCATGTTGTTGGAGATGCGTGCCGACATTGGCACTGCCGACACTCCGGCGTTACCAATGAGCGGGTTGATCTTCTTGTCCTTGCCAAGGAAGAGGTTGAAGAACTTCACGAAGCACACTCCCGAAGCCGAGGCAATGCAGAATGCCATGAAGCCGAGCGCGAAGATGAAGATTGTCTCCTTGGTGAGGAACTCCGATGCCTGGGTGGAGGCGCCCACCGTCATGCCCAGGAGAATGGTCACAATGTCGGTGAGGGCATTGCTGGCAGTCTTGGCAAGGCGGGTGGTCACGCCGCTCTCGCGCAGCAGGTTGCCGAAGAAGAGCATGCCGAGCAGTGGCAGGCCCGAGGGCACGAAGAAGCAGGTGAGAATCAGTCCGAAAATCGGGAACAGGATTTTCTCGTTCTGCGACACGGCGCGCGCGGGCTTCATGCGAATGAGGCGCTCCTTCTTGGTGGTGAGCAGGCGCATGATAGGCGGCTGGATAACGGGCACAAGTGCCATGTAGGAGTAGGCCGACACGGCGATGGCTCCCATGAGGTTAGGGGCAAGTTTCGACGAGAGGAAGATTGCCGTAGGTCCGTCGGCGCCACCGATGATGGCGATTGCTCCGGCCTGGTCGGGGGCAAAGCCCAGCAGCAAGGCCACCATGTAGGCGCCGAAGATGCCAAACTGTGCCGAGGCACCCACGAGCATCAGCTTGGGGTTGGCGAGCAAGGCCGAGAAGTCGGTCATGGCGCCAATGCCCAGGAAGATGAGTGGCGGGTACCAGCCGGCGCTCACTCCGTTGTAGAGAATGTTGAGCACCGAGCCCTCCTCATATATTCCTATCTCATTACCCAATTGGAAAGGTATGTTTCCAATCAAAATACCAAACCCGATTGGCACGAGCAGCATAGGCTCAAATTCATGCTTTATCGCGAGATAAATGAAGAAGAGACCCACGCAGAGCATTATCAGGTGAGGAATGGTTACGTTGTAAAAACCAGTGAATTCCCAGAATTGCTGGAAGTTCTCACTGAAGAATTGCGCTAAATCCATTATTATTCAATTATGATAATGTCGTTACCTTCAAGGACTGAGTCGCCCTTGTTCACACATATAGCCTTCACCACGCCGCTCTTGCCGGCATTGATGTTGTTCTCCATCTTCATAGCCTCGAGGATGGCCACAACGTCGTTGGGGCTCACGGTGTCGCCCACTTTCACCTTCACGTCGATGATAACGCCGGGAAGCGGAGCCTTAACGGCCGACTGGCCGGCCGAAACCGAAGGCTTGCTTATCACCTTCTCGCCGGTGGCGGTGCGCGGTGCGGCAGTAGGCTTCACTGTCTTGATAACCACGGGAGCGGCTTTCTTTTGCTCAATCTCCACTTTATAAGGCACACCATTCACTTCCACGGTAGCGATATTGTGGTCGATGTCGCCGATAGAAACTTTGTAGTCGTTTCCGTTGATTTTATATTTATATTCTTTCATTGCTTTTGTTTAATTAATGTGAGTTGTTGTTGAGGGAGTGAGTGTAATTACCACGTTTTGCGGCTGGGTGTCTCGCGCAGGGTGTAGATCTTGGAGCTCCATGGCGAGTAGGCCTTCTTCACCTTGTTGATGGTGAGGATTGCATCCTCCTTGTCGTGGGCATTGAGGTGCTCATAGAGTGCCATGGCGATAGCAGCAATCTCCTCGCCCGAGTCGCCCTTCACGGTGTGTGGAGCTTCGTGGTTGGGAGCGATGGCTGCCACTTTCTTGCGGGTCGCACGCTTCTCATTGAGCTTGCCGAAGAAGTAGAAGCATATGCTCAGAAGCAGCAGTGCCGAGAACACTATGCCCATGGCCATGAGCGTGAGCACGAAGCCGTGGGGGTCGTTGGCGCGGAATTTCTCCACGCTGCTGTTGGTGCTCTCCACCTTGTTGCACTCACCGGGGGTGATGTAGCCGAGCTGGGCGCCATCGCGCACTTCCCAGCACTCGGGGTGGAATTTCACATTGTCGTCGTCCTTGTCGCCACTCACGCCATCCTGCTTCAGTGCAAAGGCACAGCCGGCGGGGAGCGATGCGGGCACAACAACTTCATCAATTAAAGTCTTGCCATCGGCATCGAAGAGGTAGATGTGGTTGTCGATGCCGGGGGTTAGCTCAAAGCTCATGTGGAACGTGCCCTTGCCGGGGTCATCGTCGGCAAAGAAGAGCACGTGCTGCAGCGGGCCCAGCTTGGTGTTGTGGTCGCCGCGAGGCACGCCATACTTGGTGGGGACGCTCTTGTCGTCGGTGATATACACGTTGGATATCTGCATCGATGCTCTTGTGGAGTTGAACAGCTCTATCCAGGCGTGTCGCTTGCCGTAGGCGTCGGTGATGTTGCTGTCGTTCTGCACCATAACCTCATTGAACACTAAGCCCTTGCGGCCCTGTGCCATTGCTGCTACGGAGCAGAGCAGTGCTGCCAGCAATATTAATATTCCTTTTTTGTTCATTTCTTGATTTTTTCGTGTGTGTTAAGATTACAAAGGAATGTTGCCATGCTTCTTGGCCGGGTTGGTCACCTTCTTGGTCTGCAACTGCTGGAGGGCGCGAATGATGCGGAAGCGGGTGTTGCGCGGCTCAATCACATCATCGATGTAGCCATACTTGGCTGCATTGAACGGCGTGCAGAAGAGCTGGTTATACTCAGCCTCCTTCTCAGCGATAAACTTGGCGAAGTCTTCCATAATCTTCTTTGCCTCTTCGGGCTTGCCTGCGTCCTTGGCCTCCTTGGCGGCTACCTTGGCTGTCTTGGCCTCCTTGGCATAGAGCACCTCAGCAGCGCCGGCGGCTCCCATCACGGCAATCTCGGCAGTTGGCCAAGCGTAGTTCATGTCGCCACGCAGCTGCTTGCAGCTCATCACGATGTGGCTGCCACCGTAGCTCTTGCGCAGTGTCACTGTCACCTTAGGCACTGTAGCCTCGCCGAAGGCGTAGAGCAGCTTCGCACCGTGGAGGATTACTGCATTATACTCTTGTCCGGTTCCCGGCAGGAAGCCCGGCACATCAACGAGAGTGACGAGTGGAATATTGAAGGCGTCGCAGAAGCGCACGAAGCGGGCTGCCTTGCGCGATGCGTTGCAGTCGAGCACACCGGCAAGATACTTGGGCTGGTTGGCTACGATACCCACCGACTGGCCGTTGAAGCGGGCGAAGCCCACGATGATGTTCTTGGCATAGTTGGCCTGAACCTCAAGGAACTCTCCATTGTCGATGATTGCGCCAATCACGTCATACATGTTGTAGGCCTGGTTGGCTGACTCGGGGATAATCTCGTTAAGCGAGTCCTCCAAGCGGTCAATCGGGTCGGTGCACTCCACAAGGGGAGCCTCCTCAAGGTTGTTCTGCGGAATGTAGCTGAAGAGCTTGCGGATAATCTTGATGGCCTCCTCGCCGTCCTCGGCAGCAAAGTGGGCCACGCCCGACTTCGATGCGTGAATCTCGGCTCCACCAAGCGCCTCTTGTGTCACGTCCTCGCCTGTCACGGTCTTAACCACCTTCGGGCCGGTGAGGAACATGTAGGAAATTCCCTTGGCCATGATGGTGAAGTCGGTGAGCGCGGGCGAATACACGGCGCCACCGGCACACGGGCCGAGGATTGCCGAAATCTGAGGCACTACGCCCGACGCAAGGATATTGCGCTGGAAAATCTCGGCATAGCCGCCAAGTGCGTTGATACCCTCCTGAATGCGTGCGCCACCCGAGTCGTTAAGGCCGATAACCGGTGCGCCGGTCTTCATGGCCATATCCATAATCTTGCAGATCTTCTGCGCCATTGTCTCCGACAGCGAGCCACCAAACACGGTGAAATCCTGTGCAAACACATATACGAGGCGGCCTTCGATTGTTCCGTAGCCGGTCACCACGCCATCGCCGGGATAGGACTTCTTCTCCTGGCCGAAGTTGGTGCAGCGGTGACGCACAAACATATCAAGTTCCTCAAAACTTCCCTCATCGAGAAGCTGTGCTATTCTCTCGCGAGCTGTGTATTTGCCCTTCTCATGCTGTTTCTGAATGGCCTTCTCGCCACCGCCGATACGTGCTTCTTCGCGCAGACGGATCAGCTCCTGTACTTTTTCAAGTTGACTACTCATGTCGTTGTGTTAAAGAGTTTTTTATTTGTTAGGGTTCTCGCAAAGCTCTGTGAGCGCTCCGCAAGTTGATTTCGGGTGAAGGAATGCAATGTTGAGTCCCTCGGCGCCACGGCGCGGTGCCTTGTCGATGAGGCGGCAGCCCTTGGCCTCGGCCTCGGCGAGAGCGTTGGCCACGCCATCCTCCACTGCAAATGCAATGTGCTGAATGCCGCCACGGCCTCCGTTGTTGGCAATGAACTTGGCGATGGCGCTGTCGTCGCTCGTGGCCTCAAGCAGCTCCACCTTTGTCTGGCCCACCTGGAAGAATGCTGTTTTCACTTTCTGGTCGGCCACTTCCTCAATAGCGAAGCACTTCAACCCAAGGACGTTCTCATAATAAGGGATAGCCTCTTCAAGGCTTGTTACGGCTATACCCACATGTTCGATATGCGAAATATTCATAACTTAAAAGTTTAAAAAATTAGTTTTTTGTTCTTTAGTTAATTTTTATAGTTGTCTCTGTGCATTGTGCAGCAGTGTGCTATCGTTAAGGCACAGCCCACTACACACCACGTTGCAAAATTACTATTAAAAAATCAATTGCCCTAACCATTTTGCAAAAAAATTTACCCACCACGCCAAAACCACCTAAAAACCGCCCTTATAGCACACCCTCATCAATGTCATCGCACACTGTTCCGGCACGCTCTCTCCCACTACGCCACTGAAAGAAGAATGAGGGGGAGCAGCGCCGTGGCGGCATTGCTCCCCCTCATTGGGATTATTCAAGCACAGAGGCTTGTAATGGAATTATTTTATTGCGTCGGGATCCTGGCCCCACTGCTGGCGTGCAAGGCGGCGGTAGTTGTTGTAGCGCCACTGTGCGTTCTCCTTGGCGGCCTTGAAGAGCTCCTCGGCCTCGCCCGGATACTGCTTCATCACCGATGCGTAGCGCACCTCGCCCTTGAGGAATGTCTCGAAGTTGTCCCAGTTGGGCTCTTTGCTGTCGAGAGTGAAGGGGTTCTTGCCCTCTTTCTCAAGCTCGGGGTTGTAGCGCCACAGGTGCCAGTAGCCGCACTCCACTGCCTTAGCCTCCTCGGCCTGGGCCTTGCCCATACCTGCCTTGAGGCCGTGGTTGATACACGGAGCGTAGGCGATGATAATCGACGGACCGTCGTAGGCCTCTGCCTCGCGGATTGCCTTGAGGGTCTGTGCATTGTCGGCTCCCATTGCCACCTGTGCTGCATACACGTAGCCATAGGTCGAGGCAATCAAGCCAAGGTCTTTCTTGCGGATGCGCTTACCCGAAGCGGCAAACTTGGCAATTGCGCCGAGCGGAGTAGCCTTCGATGCCTGTCCTCCGGTATTGGAGTAAACCTCGGTGTCGAGCACGAGAATGTTCACGTTCTTGCCCGATGCGAGCACGTGGTCGAGACCACCGAAGCCTATATCGTAGGAAGCGCCGTCGCCACCGATAATCCACTGCGAGCGTTTCACGAGGTAGTGGCTCAGCTCCATAATCTTCTTGGCCTCGGGCTTGTCGCAGTCCTTGAGGAAGTCGATAATCTTGTCGGCGAGCTCGCGGCTCTTCTCGGCGTCGTCCTTGTTCTCAAGCCATGCGGTGAAGAGCTCCTTAGCCTCGGCGGGAGCGCAGTCGCACATCGATGCCTGCTTGATGAGTGTCTCAAGGCGGGCACGCAGCTTCTCATTGGCGATTACCATACCCAGACCAAACTCGCAGAAGTCCTCGAAGAGGGAGTTGGCCCATGCCGGACCCTGACCGCGCTCGTTGGTGGTGTAAGGTGTAGAAGGCACTGAGCCTGAGTAGATTGAGCTACAGCCTGTTGCGTTGGCCACCATCTCGCGGTCGCCATAGAGCTGAGAGATGAGCTTCACATAGGGTGTCTCACCGCAACCCGAGCAAGCGCCCGAGAACTCAAACATAGGAGTGGCAAACTGTGAGTTCTTCACATTGAGCTTCACATCCACGAGCTTCTGCTTGCTTGTAACCTTGCTTACGCAGTAGTCCCACTTGGCCTGTGCGCCAACCTCGGTCTGGAGCGGCTTCATCTCGAGGGCCTTCACGCCCTTCTTGCCCGGACACACATCCACGCAGTTGCCGCAGCCAAGGCAGTCGAGGTCGTCGACAACCTGAGCAAACGCCATGCCATCGAATGCCTTGCCGATAGCCTTGAGGGTCTCGCCCTCCTTGAAGGGAGATGCGGCGAGCTCATCGGCCGTGAGCACAAACGGACGGATAGCAGCGTGCGGACACACATAGGCGCACTTGTTACACTGAATACAGTTCTCAGCGTTCCACTCGGGAACGAAGGCCGATACACCACGCTTCTCATACTTGGCCGTGCCATTCTCCCACTTTCCGTCTGGGTTCTTGGTGAAGGCCGAAACGTGCAGAAGGTCGCCGTCCTGTGCGTTGATGGGGCGCACGATTTCCTGAATGAAGGCGGGAGCGTCGTCGGTGGCGGCGTTGGCCACTTCGAGCTGCGACCATGCGGGATCCACGGCCAGAGTCTTGTACTCACCTCCGCGGTCCACGGCTGCGTAGTTCTTGTTCACCACGTCCTCACCCTTCTTGCCGTAAGACTTCACGATGAACTTCTTCATCTGCTCCACAGCAAGGTCAACGGGGATAACCTCGGTGATGCGGAAGAATGCCGACTGGAGGATGGTGTTGGTGCGGTTGCCAAGGCCAATCTCCTGTGCAATCTTGGTGGCGTTGATGTAGTAAACGGTGATATTGTTGTCGGCGAAGTATTTCTTCACCTTGTTGGGCAGGTTGGCTGCAAGCTCGTCGCCCTCCCAGATGGTGTTGAGCAGGAAGGTTCCGTTCTTCTGCAGGCCGCGTGTCACGTCGTACATATTAAGATAAGCCTGAACGTGGCAAGCAACGAAATTAGGCGTAGTCACCAGGTAGGTGCTGCGGATAGGCTCGTCGCCGAAGCGCAGGTGCGAGCAGGTGAAGCCGCCCGACTTCTTGGAGTCGTAGGCGAAATAGGCCTGGCAATACTTGTTGGTGTTGTCGCCAATAATCTTCACCGAGTTCTTGTTGGCACCCACAGTACCGTCGGCTCCGAGGCCGTAGAACTTGGCCTGGAACATTCCTGCGCCACCCAGCGCCACCTCCTCCTTGAGCGGGAGCGAAGTGAAGGTAACGTCGTCTACGATACCAAGCGTGAATTTATCCTTGGGCATGGGCAGGGCAAGGTTCTCATACACGGCGAGAATCTGTGCCGGTGTGGTGTCCTTCGAGCCAAGTCCGTAGCGGCCGCCCACGATGAGCGGAGCGTTCTCCTGGCCATAGAAGCAGTCCTTAACGTCGAGGTAGAGGGGCTCGCCATTGGCTCCCGGCTCCTTGGTGCGGTCGAGCACGGCAATGCGCTTGGCAGTGGCGGGCACGGCAGCGAGGAAGTGCTTAGCCGAGAACGGACGGTAGAGGTGAACAGAAACAAGTCCCACCTTCTCACCCTGTGCGGTGAGGTGGTCGATTGTCTCGCGGATAGCCTCAGTGACCGAACCCATTGCGATAATCACGCGCTCGGCATCCTCGGCTCCGTAGTAGTCGAAGAGGTGATACTTGCGGCCGGTGATCTCGGCTATCTTGTTCATGTAGTCCTCTACGATAGCGGGAACGGCATTGTAGTATTCGTTGCTCGACTCACGGTGCTGGAAGAACACGTCGGGGTTCTCGGCAGTACCACGAGTAGAGGGATTCTCGGGGCTAAGGGCACGATTGCGGAAGTCGCTCAGAGCCTCCTGGTCGATGAGGGCGGCAAGGTCGTCCTGCTCGATAGCCTCAATCTTCTGGATCTCGTGTGATGTGCGGAAACCGTCGAAGAAGTTTAAGAATGGCACCTTTGCCTTGATTGTGGCGAGGTGTGCCACTCCGGCAAGGTCCATTACCTCCTGCACCGAGCCCTCGCAGAGCATGGCGAAGCCCGTCTGGCGGGTCGACATCACGTCCTGGTGGTCACCAAAGATACAAAGAGCATGCGAGGCAAGTGTGCGGGCCGACACGTGGAACACGCAGGGCAGCAACTCTCCGGCAATCTTGTACATGTTAGGAATCATCAGCAGCAAGCCCTGTGAGGCTGTGAAGGTAGTGGTGAGCGCTCCTGCCATGAGCGAGCCGTGAACGGCACCGGCAGCGCCGCCTTCCGACTGCATCTCCTGCACCAATACTGTCTCGCCGAAGATGTTCTTTCTTCCGGCAGCTGCCCACTCATCTACGTGTTCGGCCATTGTCGACGACGGGGTAATCGGGTAGATTGCCGCAACCTCGGTGAACATGTAGCTCACGTGTGCAGCAGCCTGATTACCATCGCACGTCATGAATTTCTTTTCTTTACCCATAATAATTATATCAATTAAAATAAAAAAAATTTTTCTCCTGAATCTTGTGTCGCTTCAATACCGGGCATCATTGCCTGTGTGGCACTTTGCCTCCTCTCCACACAAATATCACGCGAAGATAATCATTTTTTGGTATTTTTCAAAGTTAATTTTTGCAATATTATCTCCGCCTCATTAATATTGGCGAAAAGAAACCACCACAATTTTGCAACGAAACATCACCGCAACTGCCGCGAAAGCGGCAGCTTTCGTTATGGCTTGCATTGTGGCCAGTGGGCCGAGGGCCCATAGTAGAGGCGAGTCTCGCCTGTGGGGGCGAAAATCTGCGCCGCCACGCGCTCCACTTGCCCGGCGGTGAGCCGGCGGTAGTGGTTGAGCTCGCTGTTGATGAGCCCGGCGTCGCCAAGCAGCTCATAGTAGCACAGCTTCGACGCCATCTCGGCATAGCTCACGTTCTCAAAGCACTCCTTCGACTCAAATTTGTTGACAAATTTCTCCACCTCGCGCCGGCTCACCCCCTCAGTGGTGAGGCGGCTTAGCTCGGCATCGACCACGGCATTCGCCGCATCGAAGCTCACTCCCGGCTGCAGGCGGCCTTTCACCACCATAAGCCCAGGGTCGGCCGAGCCCCATATCGAGGCGTCGAGCCCGGTGAAGAGGTTGGTCTTGAGCAGCACGTTCTGGAAGAAGCGTGCCGAGTTGCCATTGGCGAGAATATCGCTGATAATGTCGCTCGCGTGATAGTCGGGGTCGAGGCGGCCACACATCCGGTAGGCCTTCACGATGAGATTCTGCGGCGTGGCGGCGTGGTGCTCTATGTGCCTTGGCGCGTCTTGCCGAGGCTCCACAGGGAGGCGGCGCGGTGCGATGTCGCGGCGCGGAATGTGGGAGAACCACTTCTCCACCAGCTCCACGGCACGCTCAAAGGTGATGTTGCCCGAGAGGCAGATTATTGCATTATTGGGCGCGTAGTGGCTGTGGAAGAAATCGAGGGCGGTGTGTAGCGTAATGCCCTCAATGTCGGCAATCTTCTCGCCAACCACCGGCCAGCGGTAGGGATGCCGGGTGAACGCCACGGGGCGCACGAGGTGCGGCACGTCACCATAGGGCACGTTGAGGCACCGCTGCTTGAACTCCTCAATCACCACGCTCTTTTGCGCGTCGAGGTTGCGCTGAGTGAGGGCGAGGCGGTTCATGCGGTCGCTCTCAAGCCACAGCGCCGTCTCCACATTGTGCGCGGGAATGATGTCGTAGAAGTTGGTCACGTCGTCGCTGGTCCAGGCGTTGCTCTCGCCACCGGCCATCTGCAGCGGAGTGTCGAAGTCGGGAATATGCTCCGAGCCGCCAAACATGAGGTGCTCGAAGAGATGAGCCAGGCCGGTGCAGCCGGGCTTCTCGTCGCGCGAGCCCACGTCGTAGAGCACGTTCACCGCCACCATCATGGTGCCGGCGTCGCGGTAGTGCAGCAGTCGCAGTCCGTTGTCGAGCGTGTGTCGTGAAACTTCTATCATTTCTCTCGGCTGCGCGTGGGTTTACTTGAGGATTTTCATTGAGATTATCTTCACATCGGTGGTGGGGCGGTCGGCACGGCCGGTCTCCACACACTCAATCTTGTCGACCACGTCCATGCCCTTGGTCACCTCGCCAAACACGGTGTATTGCCCGTCGAGGTGAGGCGCTCCGCCCACGGTGGAATAGGCCTCCACCTGAGCCTCGGTGAACTTCACCGGGTTCTTGGCCACCTCCTGCTCGGTGAGCTCCACGAGCTCGGCCTGGAGCTTGTTGAGACCGGCGGTGTCGCCGGCCATGCGCATCTTCATCACCTCCTTGCGGCGCGGCGCCACGAGCGAGTCAAATACCTGCTGGCGGCGCTGGTCGTTCATGCGCTGCTCCATCTGCTCAAGCATCGCCGGGGCCATCTTGCGGCCGGTGACGATGTAGAACTGCGAGCCCGAAGAGCGACGCTCGGGGTTCACGTTGTCGCCGGTGCGTGCCGCGGCAAGGGCACCGCGCTTGTGGAAGCACTGCGGATACACAATCTCGGCCTCAATGGTGTAGCCGGGGTCGCCCGCGCCGAGCATGTCGCCGGGAGCGGCATTGCGCGACTTGGGGTCGCCGGTCTGTATCATGAAGTCCTTGATCACGCGGTGAAAGAGCACTCCATCATAGAAGCCCTCGCCCACGAGCTTCACGAAGTTGTCGCGGTGCTTGGGAGTCTGGTTGTAGAGAGCCACTTCTATGTCGCCCAGCGAGGTGCTTATAAGCACATGGGTGCAGCCGTCGGTGGTGTTGGTCGTTGTTGTCATTGCTTTTTGTGAAGTTTTATTGTTGTTGGCTTCCGGGCCATTGCCACGGCCCGTCATGGCGCACGATGCCACGGCAAGCACCAGCAGCATCATGCTGAAGAATGTTTTTTTCATATATAATCTCGGTGTGTGAGGTTTTAGAGTCCCTTGGCGGGATAAAGCCGCTTGTAGATGCGGCGGAAGTTGTCGTCGGCCGCGCTGAGCTCATCGGCCCGCTCCCGGTAGTCGGGGCCCCACAGGGCAGCTATGAGGTCGGGCAGATAGGCATGCTCGCGGTCCTTGTCGATGGCAGCCCTCACCAGCGTGTCGATGGCCGAAGCATATTTCTCCTTGTCGATAGCGTGCAGGTAGCGTGCTGTGCTTGCCACAAACTGCCCCTTGGCATCCACCATAATCATGTTCTGCACCAGCTCGGGCATGATGTCGTCGATGTTGTCGATATTGTTTGCAATATATTCATAAGTCAGCAACCCACTTGGGTCGCGGCTCAGCTTTTTCTTCAAATCTTCGTCCATAGTGTGCGAGATGTGTGAATGAATGATAAAAATCTGTTAGTTACAAAATTCGAGCGCAAAGATAACAAATTTTGCCCGAAAAATGCGCATTATGGGCACAAATCATGAAAAAAACGCTCCCGGAGCCACCCCTCCACTCATTTTCCAAGCCTCCACACGCAGCCTCG
>CAMGFF010000033.1 GCA_946055125.1 uncultured Prevotellaceae bacterium
GTCGATGAATTTTTTCTATCCTAACAAGATAAACGACATGTGGCGCATCATGGGGCTGATATTCATGGGCGACCGCGACCGATTTTGGAACGCTGCTGAGCGGCGCTTTGTGCTCGATGATATAAAGCATTTTCTCGATGAGCATGGCATCGCGCTCTACGACACGGCGCGGCGGGTGCGGCGGCTGAAGGATAACGCGAGCGACAAATTCCTGGATATAGTGGAGCCTGTGAATCTTGAGGGACTGCTTGCCTCCGCGCCGGGGATAGAGGTGGTGGTGACCACCGGTGAGAAGGCCGCCACTGTGGTGGCGCAGCTCACGGGCACTGCTGTGCCTGCGGTGGGAGAGAAGGTGGAAATAGCAGTGGCAGGGCGCAGGCTGCGTCACTACCGCATGCCATCTACGTCGCGGGCTTATCCGCTTTCGCTCGACAAGAAGGCGGCTGCCTATGCCAGAATGCTCGCCGCCGAGGGCTGCCGTGTTAGGGGAAAAGAGTTATTGTGAAGTTTGCGAGGTGGATTGGCGGAATTTTTGTAACTTTGTGGTGTGAAATAAATAGAGAAGATGATTGACGACATTCGCAACCTACGCATAGAGGATTTCAACTATAATCTGCCCGATGAGCGCATAGCCAAGCACCCGCTTGCCGAGCGCGAGCAGTGCAAGCTGCTATATCGAGGTCCGCATCGCCAGGTGGAGGCTGTTGCCTGTGAGGGCGACGTGGCCGAATACCGCTTCAGCGACGTTCCGGCGCTGCTCCCCGATGGCGCGATGCTGGTGTACAACAACACGCGCGTGATAAATGCGCGTCTGCGCTTCCGCAAGCCCAACAAGGGTGCGGTGATTGAGATTTTCTGCCTTGAGCCGCTGCAGCCACGCGATTATGCCCTCACCTTTGCCACCACAGGGCGATGCACCTGGCTGTGCTTTGTGGGCAATGCCAAGCGGTGGAAGGCTGAGGAGCTTGTGCAGGAGGTGATGGTGGAAGGCCGTGCGGTGAGGCTCTCGGCACGGCGCATGGGCCGGCGCGGGAATGCCTTTGAGGTGGAATTTGAGTGGAGCGATGGCGTGACCTTTGCCTCCATTCTCGATGCGGTGGGCGAGATTCCCATTCCGCCCTACCTCAACCGTGGCACTGAGCCGAGCGACAGGGAGGACTACCAGACGGTGTACTCGCACATTGAGGGCAGTGTGGCGGCTCCCACCGCGGGGCTTCACTTCACCGATGGTGTGCTTGCCGAGTGCGACCGCCGTGGCATCTTGCGCCGTGAGATAACGCTGCACGTGGGCGCCGGCACGTTTCAGCCGGTGAAGAGCGCCACCATTGGCGAGCATGAGATGCACACTGAGTTTATATCGGTGCCGCGCTCGCTGCTGGTGGAGCTGATGGAGGGCGCAAGGCCTGTGGTGGCGGTGGGCACCACCTCGGTGCGCACGCTGGAGAGCCTCTACTACATTGGGGTGCTGCTGCGCGAGAATCCCACTGCCGGCGAGGAGGAGCTGAGAGTGGGGCAGTGGATGCCCTATGAGAGTGGTCACCCACAGCTAACCACGCGCGAGGCTCTTGGCGAGATTGTGGCTTACCTCGACCGCCATGGTGCCGACACCTACATTGGAAGCACGCAGATAATGATAGCTCCTTCGTTTCAGTTTCACATTATCAGTGGAATGATTACCAATTTCCACCAGCCTCAGTCTACGCTGCTGCTGCTTGTGTCGGCTTTTGTGGATGGACGCTGGCGGGAAATCTACGACTTCGCAATGCGCCACGATTTCCGCTTCCTGAGCTATGGGGATGGAAGCCTTTTTATCAGTTAGGAGTTAGGAGTTTTTAGTGAGGAGATATTAGATATTAGATATTAGATGGGGTGGGGGTATAGAATGACTATTTTTTGCGATATGATTAGATTTTTATTTTTGCTTTTTTTTGTGGTGGCGATGATGGGCTGCGGTGGAGGTACGAAGGATTCGGCTCCCACCCGGGCTGCTGAGGCTCGCACCCGGGCTGCTGAGGCCGCGCAGAGGCTTATTGCTACGAGCCATGCCGACACTGTGGCTATGCAGCACTCTATTCTCGACGCTAAGGCGGTTCAGAGTGAGTATATGATGGCCGGCGACACTGCCGCGGTGCGTGCCTTCGATGAGGCTTTCGGCGCTAAGCTCCGCGCTGAGGATCCTGAGCTTGCTGCTGCGGTGCTTTGAGCTCAGTGCTCGACTTTTGAGGAACAACAATTTAACGATATATTAAGTATTATGCTACGATTTGAAGAATATGTGAAAGTGGCATCGCAGGCGATTGCAGGTATTCAATATCCTGCGGCACCTGCGGCTCTCTATGAGCCTGTTGCCTACACTATGGCACTGGGTGGCAAGCGACTGCGTCCTGTGCTTGCGCTTATGGCGTGTGATGCTTTTTGTGGCGACTATAGCCGTGCGCTCAACCAGGCTGTGGGGATTGAGCTTTATCACAATTTCACCTTGCTCCACGACGATGTGATGGACAAGGCCGACGTGCGCCGTGGAAAGCCCACAGTGCACGTGCGCTGGAACGACAACGTGGCTATCCTTTCGGGCGATGCCATGCTCACCATGGCAGGACAACATGTGGCCAAGGCCGATGCTGCGCATTTGAAGGCCGCCATGGAGCTGTTTAACAGCACCGCCATGGAGGTGTATGAGGGCCAGCAATACGACATGGACTTTGAGTGCCGCAACGATGTGGCCGAGGAGGAATATATTGCAATGATTCGCCTGAAGACATCGGTGCTTCTGGGCTGTGCCTGCAAGATGGGCGCCATTATGGCCGACGCGGCCGAGGAGGATGCCAAGCGTATATATCAATATGGCGTAGATTTGGGTGTGGCATTCCAGCTTCAGGACGACTGGCTCGATGTGTATGGCGACCCGGCAACCTTCGGCAAGGAAATTGGCGGCGACATCATGAACAACAAGAAGACTTTCATGCTCATCAATGCCATGAACCGCGCCATGGGCACCGACCGCGACGAGCTTATGCGCTGGCTTGCCGCCGAGAATCCCGTGCGTGAGGAGAAGGTGGCTGCCGTCACTGCACTCTACTCGCGCCTTGGCATAAGCGAGCTTGCAATCGAGGCGATGAACCGCTATAACGACCGCGCACTGCAGGTGCTCGACACCATCAACATCTCTGAGGAGGCACGCCGGCATTTCCGCGACTTTGCCAACATGCTAATGCACCGCGACCGATGACCGACACCCACACCCACATTTATCTTGAGGAATTCGACACCGACCGCGATGCCGTGATGCAGCGTGCTCTCGCGGCCGGCGTGAGCCACATGGTGCTGCCTAATGTGGATTTGTCAACCATCGAGCCTATGTATAGCCTCCACGAGAGCTACAGGCACTGCACCTCGATGGCCATGGGGCTGCACCCCACCGAGGTGAAGAGTGACTGGCGCAAGCAGCTTGAGCAGGTGGAGAGCCATCTCGGCGACTACCCCTTTGTGGCTGTCGGTGAGGTGGGTATCGACCTTTACTGGGACTCTACCTACCGCCGCGAGCAGCAAGAAGTGCTTGCCGCGCAGGTGCAGTGGGCTGTAGACCGACGGCTTGCGCTCATAATTCACTGCCGCGAGGGGCTCGATGATGTGCTCGCTGTGATGCGCCGGTTTAAGGAGCTGCCCACCACGGTGATGCACAGCTTTTGCGGCACTGTCGATGACGTGCGCCGCTGCCGTGAGGTGGGCGACTTCTACTTTGGAATAAATGGCATTGTTACGTTCAAGAAATCGGCAATCCCGGCAATTCTGCCAGAGGTGGGAATCGACCGCATAGTGCTTGAAACCGACTCTCCCTATCTCGCTCCCGTGCCAAACCGCGGGAAGCGCAACGAGAGCAGCAACATTCCTCACATCTGCCACTGTGTGGCTCAGCATCTTGGCCTGAGCGAGGAGGAGGTGGCTGCCGTTACCGATAGCAATGCTGCCACGCTTTTCGCGTTGCAGCTGTAGCCACACTCATGGTGACCAAAGAAACATTCGGGTTCGTCCCACAACTTGCGATAAAAGCAATGGGGGCGGACCTGATTTTTTTCGGTGCTGTGCCGCTTAACGGGAGGATGTATGGAGCAAAAAAAATCCCAGACATCACTGCCTAAGAAATTTTTCTAATTAACCTTCTAATACCATTAACATAAACCTAAAAACTAAAAATTATGACTAATAATTTGTCTCCCGACAATCATAATCATGTCACCTTAAAATCATTTACCATGAAAACTGTTGCAAAGGTAATGGGTTTGTGCTATTGAGCATAATTTTTTGGCAAGAAATTCACTGTTGTTTAACATTGTTTTCAATTTGCCAAAAATATTGGCACTCAAATTAACAGAGAACAACATTAGTCACGATTCGGTGACAAATAATTTATTCTTGGTGAGCTTTGGTGACAATATGCTACAAATAGAATTGTAGATGCCTGCAAATGCAGCAAAGTGTGGTGAAGAACAAAAATAATGGAAATTGTGTATTAAAAAATGAGAATGACTGGGAATTGTGGTGGAAAAGTATTAATTTTGTGAATAAAACTACAGTGAAGATGGAAGTGAGCGAGAAATACATACGATTTGACTGGGCGGTGAAGCGTATGCTGCGCGACAAGGCAAACTTTGCCGTGCTTGAGGGGCTTATAACGGTTCTTCTCGGTGAGGAGGTTAGGATAAGCGAGATACTTGAGAGCGAGGGGAACCAGGAGCGCATCGACGGCAAGTTCAACCGCGTAGACGTCAAGGCGAAGAACAGCAAGGGTGAGATAATCATCGTTGAGGTGCAGTTGAGCCGCCAGCTATACTACCTCCAGCGGATACTCTACGGAGTGTCGAAGGCCATCACGGAGCACATAGTAAAGGGGGAGCAGTATGACAACGTGAAGAAGGTGTATTCAATCAACATCATCTACTTCGACATAGGCCAGGGCAGTGACTACCTGTATCACGGGGTGACGGAGTTCAAGGGCGTTCACACGGGCGACAGGCTGATAGTGAACATGAAGGAGGCCGACGAGATAAAGATGTGCGCCCCGGAGAAGGTTTTCCCGGAGTATTATATAATAAGGGTTAACGAGTTCAACAGCGTGGCACGTACGCCGATAGAGGAGTGGCTTGACTACCTGAAGAACAACCGGATCAGCGACGACACCACCACGCCCGGGCTCCGGGAGGCCCGGGAGCGACTTCTCTACATGACGATGAGCGAGTCGGAGCGTAGGGCCTACGACGCGCACCTCGACCGGCTCATGCAGGACAACGACATCCTTGCCACGAGCAGGCTTGAGGGCCGCATCGAGGGTCTCAAGGAGGGCAGGGACGAGAAAGCGCGTGAGATAGCCCGGAACATGCTCGCCGCCGGAATGGACTATGCCACGATAGAGAGGCTCACGGGGCTTTCGGCCGATGAGCTGCGATGAATTATTTTGTGAATAAAACTACAGTGAAGATGGAAGTGAGCGAGAAATACATACGATTTGACTGGGCGGTGAAGCGTATGCTGCGCGACAAGGCAAACTTTGCCGTGCTTGAGGGGCTTATAACGGTTCTTCTCGGTGAGGAGGTTAGGATAAGCGAGATACTTGAGAGCGAGGGGAACCAGGAGCGCATCGACGGCAAGTTCAACCGCGTAGACGTCAAGGCGAAGAACAGCAAGGGTGAGATAATCATCGTTGAGGTGCAGTTGAGCCGCCAGCTATACTACCTCCAGCGGATACTCTACGGAGTGTCGAAGGCCATCACGGAGCACATAGTAAAGGGGGAGCAGTATGACAACGTGAAGAAGGTGTATTCAATCAACATCATCTACTTCGACATAGGCCAGGGCAGTGACTACCTGTATCACGGGGTGACGGAGTTCAAGGGCGTTCACACGGGCGACAGGCTGATAGTGAACATGAAGGAGGCCGACGAGATAAAGATGTGCGCCCCGGAGAAGGTTTTCCCGGAGTATTATATAATAAGGGTTAACGAGTTCAACAGCGTGGCACGTACGCCGATAGAGGAGTGGCTTGACTACCTGAAGAACAACCGGATCAGCGACGACACCACCACGCCCGGGCTCCGGGAGGCCCGGGAGCGACTTCTCTACATGACGATGAGCGAGTCGGAGCGTAGGGCCTACGACGCGCACCTCGACCGGCTCATGCAGGACAACGACATCCTTGCCACGAGCAGGCTTGAGGGCCGCATCGAGGGTCTCAAGGAGGGCAGGGACGAGAAAGCGCGTGAGATAGCCCGGAACATGCTCGCCGCCGGAATGGACTATGCCACGATAGAGAGGCTCACTGGGCTGAAGCCGGAGGAGCTGAGGATTGACTGAGCTTATTGTGGATAAAAAAAGTGGGGCATAGTGGCGGCATTTCGCGAGAAATGTAGTAATTTTGCAGAAACAGAAAAACCAGAGATAAGACAGATGCAGCAGGTAAAGGCAAAAAAATCGCTTGGGCAGCACTTCCTCACCGACCTCTCGGTGGCGAAGCGCATAGCCGATACAATGGCAGGTCGCAACGCTGTGCCACTACTTGAGGTGGGACCCGGAATGGGTGTGCTCACACGGTTTCTGCTTGACGCAGGACACGACCTCAGGGTCGTGGAGCTTGACGCGGAATCGGTGGAGTATCTTGGCGTGAATTTTCCCGACCTTGCCGGCAGGGTTATAGCCTACGACTTCCTGAAGCTCGACCTGAAGCGTATCTATGGCGAGAGCCACTTCAATATCATAGGCAACTATCCCTATAATATCTCTTCACAGATTTTCTTCAAGGTGCTCGACTACAAGGACCAGATAGACTGCTGCAGCGGAATGCTACAGCGCGAGGTGGCGCAGCGCATAGCCGCACCTCCGGGGTCGAAGACCTACGGCATACTCTCGGTGCTGCTGCAGGCATGGTACGACATTGAATATCTCTTTACCGTGGACGAGAATGTGTTTAATCCGCCGCCCAAGGTGAAGTCGGGCGTGATACGCCTCACCCGCAACGCGGTGAAGGAGCTTGGGTGCAACGAGCAGACGTTTAAGAGCATAGTGAAGACATCATTCGGGCAGCGCAGGAAGACGCTTCGCAACTCGCTGCGAGGGCTCTTGCCGAAAGAGTCGCCGTTGCTTGCCGAGCCAATAATGGCTATGCGCCCCGAGCAGCTTGGCGTGCAGGAATTCATAGCTCTTACTAACAAGGTGACTGAGGCAAATGCCTGAGCGCGACATTGAAAGCATAGATAGGGAAAGGGCGCGGTGTCCCCAACAATCATCAAACTAAATAACCGCATTACACACTATGAAAGAATATACTGAGGAATATCTCAACACCATACAACAAATCGTGCACGAGCGCGATGTGAAGCGTGCAAAGGAGTTCTTGGCCGAGCTTCACCCGGCCGACATCGCCGAGCTCTTTGAGGACCTGGCAATCGACGACGCTGAGTTCCTGAATGAGCTGCTTGAGGACGACACGGCGGCCGAGGTGCTCATGGAAATGGACGAGGATGAGCGACGAAAGCTCCTTGCCAACATGCCCAAGGAGGAAATTGCCCGCTCGCTCGAGTACCTCGACACTGACGATGCCGTTGACCTTATCCAGGACCTGAAGGAGGAAGACCGCGATGAGGTGATCTCGCACATCGACGATGTGGAGCAGGCCGGCGACATCATCGACCTCTTGAAATATGACGACGACACTGCGGGTAGCCTCATGGGCACCGAGATGATTATCGTGAACGAGAACTGGAGCATGCCCGAGTGCCTCAAGGAGATGCGCGTGCAGGCCGAGGATATGGACGAGATTTACAACGTGTATGTGGTCGACGACGACCACCGCCTGAAGGGGGTGTTCCCGCTGAAGAAGATGATAACTCACCCCTCGGCATCGAAGGTGAAGCATGTGATGGACACCGACCCATTCTCGGTGAAGACCGACACTCCCATAGACGATGTGGCTCACGACTTTGAGAAATATAACCTTGCGGCTATGCCCGTGGTCGATTCTATAGGCCGCTTGGTGGGGCGCATCACATTCGACGACGTGATGGATAAGGTGCGTGAGTACTCAGAGCGCGACTATCAGCTGGCTTCGGGTATCTCGACCGACGTGGAGTCGGACGACAACATATTCACACAGACCAAGGCTCGCCTGCCGTGGCTGCTCATAGGCATGATTGGCGGACTGGCCAACTCGGTGATTCTTGGTGGCTTTGAGAAGGGATTTGCCACTAACCCTGCGATGGCTCTGTTTATCCCCCTTATTGGAGGAACGGGAGGAAATGTGGGCATACAGTCGTCGGCCATCATCGTGCAGGGACTTGCCAATGGCAGCCTCGACATCAAGGACTCGGCACGCCAGCTGTGGAAGGAGCTGAGTGTGGGACTGCTGAATGCCACGATTATCTCGCTGCTGGTGTTTGTGTATAACTGTTTCCGCCTTGACCCCACAAATGTGACTACGATAGCGGTGTCGGTGTCGCTCTTCTGCGTGGTGATATTCGCGTCGGTGTTTGGCACCTTTGTGCCGCTCACGCTTGAGAAGCTGAAGATTGACCCGGCGCTTGCCACGGGTCCCTTTATAAGTATCACCAACGACATAATAGGAATGCTCATCTACATGCTCGTGAGCTCGGCCCTGATTAACTCGCTGGGCTGAGCACGGCCGATGTGATATGTGAGGATTTAGCGGGACATACGCTTGAGGACGTTGTAGGAGGGGAGGATGCCGAGCTCGCCGGCCTTGCTGAGGTCGGCCACGCCGCGCTCCTTGTTGCCCAAGCGCAGGTACATGAGCCCGCGGTTATAGTATGCTTCGCCGAAGTCGGGCTTTAGTGTAATAGCTTCGGAGAAGCAGGTGATTGCTTCGGTGTAGTTTTTGATTATGATATAGGCGTTGCCTTTGTTGAAGAGGGCATATACGTTGCGTGGCGAAAGCTCGATGACGTGGTTGAGGTCGGCGATGATTTCGTTAATTGCGAAATTGGTTTTCTTCTCCATGAGCAAGCCTTCGCCGGCTGGCTTAGAGGCGGTGGTGCCGGTTGTGGGGCGGTCGTCGCCGGCAGCCTGTGTGTCGAGCTGAAGCTGTAGGTAGCGTGCGTAGGAGCGTCCCATGTAGGCAAGGGCAAACTTGGGGCTTGCTTCGATGGCGCGGGTGAAGTCGGCGATTGCCTGAGCCGGGTTGCGCACCATCATGAAGTCCATGGCGCGGGCGAAGAAGTCGACAGAGCGCTGTTGCCCGCTCGAAAGCACGCTGTTGTAGTACTCTATGGAGTTGAAGTGCTTTTGAATTTCGTCCTCGTAGAGACGAACCGGGGTATTGGAGAGGCCGAGGGTGAATGGGAGGAGGCGAGAGGCGTTGAGGTCGGTGACCTCCTTGATGTAGTTGGTGTTGTCGCGTAGCTTGTCTTCCTTGATGTAGTAGGAGAGGAAGAACATTGGTTCGGGGTCGATTTTCACGTTGTTGTCCTGAATGCGTCCGCGTGATTTGTTTTCATATTTGGCTTTCACGCTGTTGTCGGTTTCCACGGTGAGAAGAGTGTGGAATTTGTTCATCACAGCCGATTCGCTTTCCACCTGCTCGGTAGCCTCGTCCGCGGAGGCCTCGTCCTCGTCGGTGATACGCTTTTTTTGCTTGTGGAGGTCGCGGGAGCGGTTGTAGTCGCGCTCGCCGCCGGCGAGGTCGCCGATTTTGCGCTTGCACTCGCTGCGGGCGAAGAGTCCGGCCTCGAAGTTGGGGTAACGCTCGAGCACGATGTCGTAGTCGGCGATAGCCTTGCGGTACTGCCCAGTTTCGTAGTAGAGGAGTGCTCGGTTGTAACGGGCGAGGAAGTTGTCGGGCTCGCTGCGCAGCACATAGCTGAAATCTTCGATTGCTTTGTTGTTCTCGCTCACCTCGGTGCGCATTAGTCCACGGTTGAAGTGAGCAGTGACGTTGGTTGGGTCGAGGCTCACGGCGTAGTCGTAGTCGGCCATGGCGCCGAAGTAGTCATCGAGGTTGTATTTCATGTAGGCGCGGTTGATGAAGTAGCCGGCAAAGTTTGGCTCAAGCTTTATAGCCTCGTCCATGTCCTTTAGAGCGAGAGCATAATCCTTGTGGTATTTCATGTTGATTTCGGCGCGAACCACGAATGCCGATGAGAGGTTGCGGCTGAGCTCGATGCAGCGGTCCACATCGGCGATGGCCTGGAGGGTGTCGCCCTGAGCGAGACGGAGCTGGGCGCGGCCCAGATAGGCGTTTTCATATTTGGGGTATATGCGTAGGAGGGTAGAGTAGGTGGAGTCGGCCTTGCCATATTCCTTCAGCTCCTGCTCACACACGGCTTTGTTCACGAGAAACACCTTGTGCTCGGGCATGTAGCGCAGCCCCACCTCATAGTCGGCAATGGCGCCGCGCAGGTCGTGGAGGGTTTGGCGGGCGATGCCGCGCACCTGGTAGGCATCGACGATGAATGGGTTACGCTCAATGGCGAGAGAGCAATCCTCCTCGGCTCCCTTGTAGTCCTCCAGCTCGAGCTTGGCGATAGAGCGGTAGAAATAAGGCTCGGCGAGATAGGGCTTAGCCTTGACCACCTGGTTGAAGTATTGAATGGAGAGGAGGTAGTCCTCGAAGTAGAGGGCGTTACGGCCAATGTTCATCACCTGCTGGGTGTTGATTTGCGCCTGCACGTGGCTGAAAGATGCTATGAAAGCAAGGCACGCGGCAATAAAAATGCGGGCCGAGGTGGTTATGTTCTTATTCTGTATCATTTACGTTGAGCAAAAAACTTAAATATTCCCTACGGATTAAACCGTGAGCTATAGTTTTAGTCACACAAATATAAGAATAATAGCTGCGCCGAAGGCAAATTCGGGTAGCATTTAACATTAATTAATTGCATTTCAGCTTTTTCAAGAGGCTTTATAGGGCATAATTCAAGAAAATTTGCGAAATTTGTTAATTGCTGTGGGCTAAGAGTGAGAGACTCACAGCTGAAGAATGAAACTTTTACTAATCAAAATTATAGACAAAAAAGACATGAAGGTAATCAAACTTACAATTATTTCACTTATCGCGATTGCGTCGCTCTCGTGTGGCACGAAGAAGGAGACTATGGGAAGCACTAAGAAGGACTACACTCGCACTGAGGTGGATGGCAAGGGTTCGGGCAAGAAAGGTTCGGGCAGCGGCTCTACCACGCTGGTGGGAGTGAACGATGTGGCCAAGCAGCTTGGCGGTGAATGGAATGTGGTGAGCGTGAATGGGAAGAATATTCCCGGCGAGCCGCGTGCCTATCTGCACTTCGACTTTAAGAACAACCGCCTCTATGGCAATAATGGCTGTAACTACATAAATGGCACTTTCACTGCCGACGCCACGCGGCTCACTCTCTCGGAGATGATAAGCACGATGATGGCGTGTGAGAACTCGGGCACTGAGCGTGCGGTGATGAAGGCACTTGGCGATGTTGAGGGCTTTAAGCTCACCGAGAAGAAGGGCGTGCACTACTTGCAGCTGCTCAATGCCAAGGGGCACTCGGTCATGAAGCTGCGCCGGCAGAATGTGAACTTCGTGGATGGCGCATGGACGGTGAAGGAGATTGCCGGCACTCCCACTGAGGATAAGGAGGTGCGGCTGGTGATTGACACCGACCAGCTGAAGATTCATGGCTGCACGGGCTGCAACATTGTGAATGGCGGCATTTATATCGACACCACCAAGGACCGCGCCATTCAGTTCCAGCAGCTTATTTCCACACGCAAGATGTGCCCCAACATGCGCACCGAGACGGCTCTGCTTGTAGCTCTTGAGGAGACCTGCTTCTGCGAGAGAGTGAGCGACAGCGAGATTAAGCTGCTCGACGACAAGGGCAACGTGACAGTGGTGCTAACGCGCCTCGACCTGAATAGGTGAGCATTTTAGTCGCACACCCCGGCTGCACTCACGTGCTGCCGGGGTGTACTTTTTTAACTAAAACAAAAACTAATAAAACAACCTTTATTTTACCTTATTTTTTTGCGTAATTGAGAAATCAATTTTGCAAAACCCAAATGCTTCTACACTTAAAACAATCATTCATTGATGATTACTTATTGCA
>CAMGFF010000034.1 GCA_946055125.1 uncultured Prevotellaceae bacterium
GTGCAGCGAGGCTTAGGGCGACCACCACAGTGTTGGGCGGCAGAATGTTGGAATTCGACTTCACCAGGTTGTGGTTGCTGGTGCCATAGTTGAGCTTGAGCTGCTGCAGCTCAAGCTTGGGCACTCCGGTCCAGTTGCCCAGCGAAATAAGAAGATTAAAGACATCTTAACCAATTTTGCCACAGCATGAGTGGAAATAGCAAATATTTCCGCGGCTCATCACTATTCCTCAGGATAGGTGTGAGTTCATATAACATTTTTCACTCTTACGCGATGAATTATGCAAAAAACACACAACCTATATAGAGCATAAGCGTAAGCATCCGAAATCAGCCGGCATGCTGTTCCCGGCCGATTTCAGACGCTTACAAATGTCGCAGATTTAGCGACGTTTTTGGCGAAATATCGCAGCATAAGGTGTGGAGTGAAGATAGGAAAGGCGGGAGGCCATGGGGTGTCATGAGCCTTCCGCCTTTCCTATCAGAAATTATTTGGGGATTAGTCGATGCCAAGCTCCTTGCAGATTTGGGCAATCTTTGCCTCGGCTGCTGCATTGGTCTCGTCGTACTTCTCGGCCGACTCGAGCGTGCCGTGAACCTCGATGTAGAACTTAATCTTAGGCTCTGTTCCCGAGGGGCGGATTGAAATCTTTGTGCCGTCCTCGGTGAAGTACTGGAGCACATTGGATGTGGTGGGCATCACGAGTTTCTCCACAGTGCCGGCGGCTATGTTCTTCTGCTCGAGTGTTGCGAAGTCCTTCACTGTGGCCACAGGCGAGCCTGCGATTGCCTTGGGAGGATTCTCGCGGAACTGCTTCATGATGGCCTGGATTTCCTCGGCGCCCGATTTGCCCTTGCGCACGAGCGACACGCCTTTCTCCTTCGAGTAGCCGTAGGTCATATAGATGTCGATGAGCATGGCGTTCATGTCCAAGCCCTTCTCCTTTGCCCAGGCTGCAATCTCAGCCATGAGCGATACTGCCGAAACAGCGTCTTTGTCGCGCACGAAGTCCTCGGCCAGGAAGCCGTAGCTCTCCTCGCCACCCCCAAGGTAGCGGGCCTTGCCCTCGTTCTCGCGCATCACGGTGGCTATCCACTTGAAGCCTGTGAACACGTCGTAGAGCTTGATGTTCTGCTTCTTGGCAATCGACTTGATGGTGTCGGTGGTGACGATTGTCTTCACGATAAACTCGTTGCCGGTGAGCTTGCCAAGTTCCTTGTTGCGGGCCATGAGATAGTAAAGGAAAATCATCACAATCTGGTTTCCGTTGACGAGCTCATATTCTCCCTTTGTGTTCTTGATTACCACGCCAATGCGGTCGGCATCGGGGTCGGAAGCCATCACGATGTCGGCATCCACTTCCTTGGCCTTTGCTATGGCCATTGCCATTGCCGAGGCGTTCTCGGGGTTGGGTGAGTCAACTGTGGGGAAGTCGCCGCTCTGCAGCTCCTGCTCGGGCACGCTGATGATATTGGTGAAGCCAAAGTTCTTTAGCGAGCGCGGAATGAGATACTTTCCCGTGCCGTGAATCGGGGTGTAGACTATCTTGAGGTCGTGGTGCTTTGCAATCACGTCGGGGCTGAGAGAGAGCTTCTTGATCTCGGCGATATACTGAGAGTCGATGTCCTCGCCCACTATTTGAATGAGATCCTTGTTGCCCTCAAATTTCACTTCGCTCACGTCCTTTATTTTGTTCACATAGTCGATGGTGTTGGTATCGTGCGGGGCCACCATCTGAGCGCCGTCGTTCCAGTAGGCCTTGTAGCCGTTATATTCCTTGGGGTTGTGCGAGGCAGTGATAATCACACCGCTCTGGCAGCCGAGGAGGCGAATGGCGTAGGACATCTCGGGAGTTGGGCGAGAGCCTTCGAAGAGATATACTTTGATGCCGTTGGCCGAGAAGATGTTGGCAACGATTTCGGCAAAGAGGCGGCTGTTGTTGCGCACGTCGTGGCCCACTACAACCGAAATCTGCTTCATGTCGGCAAAAGCGTCCTTGAGGTAGTTGGCAAGGCCTTGAGTGGCGGCACCCACAGTGTAGATATTCATGCGGTTTGAACCCACGCCCATAATGCCGCGCAGGCCGCCTGTGCCAAATTCAAGGTCCTTATAGAAGCACTCAATGAGGTCGGTCTTGTCCTCATTTTCGAGCATCTTTTTTACCTCAGCTTTTGTTTCTTCATCGTAGCCGTCGCCAAGCCAAGCCTGGGCTTTGGCGGTAACTGTTTTTAATAATTCTAAGTCTTCCATTTTTTGAAATATTTGATTATTTTGGGTTATATATGTTTCTACACACAAAAATAGTGAATTTTGTCCGAAAAAACAAACTTCAGCGCGAAAATGCGAGAAAAGCGCAATTCTTAGCTAAAGAAGTGCAAGAAAACGGCGGTCATGGCATTGTGGTCGAATGCCGAGCCGAGTTCACGCACCGAGTGCATGGCGAGGATGGGGTTGCCCACATCCACGCCCTCAATGTCGATTTGCGATGTGAGGATATTGCCTAAGGTAGAGCCGCCGGCCACATCGGAGTGGTTCACGAAATACTGGAATGGCACGCCGGCCTCCTCGCATAGCGAGCGGAAGATTGCAGCCGAGTGGGCGTCGGTCATATACTTGCAGTTGGCATTGATTTTTATCACCGGGCCTCCACCAAGCACGGGGTGGTTGGTGGGGTCGTACTTCTCGGAGTAGTTGGGGTGGAAAGCGTGGGCGTTGTCGGCCGACACCATGAAGGAGCGTGCAATGGCCTTGAAGAAGTCGCTCTCGCTGCCACCTGTGGCGGCGTTGACGCGGCGCAGTATGTTGGCGAGCACGGGCGATGCCGCGCCCTGCTTGGTGCCGCTGCCGGTCTCCTCATTGTCGAAGATAGCGGCGATGCGGGTGGCTGTGGTGTCGGTGCCCTCAATCACGGCGGTGATGGCGGCGTGAGCCATGCTCAGGTCGTCGATGCGGCCTGCCGAGATGAACTCATTGTTGAGGCCTACAAGGCAAGGGCGCTCGCAGTCGTAGAGCATAAGGTCGAAGTCGAGAATGTCGCTCACCTGCACGCCAAGCTCGTTGGCGATGAGGCCAATGAGGAGATTGTCCTTCTCGGCGCACTCGGTCACGCGGGCCAGCAGTGGCAGCATGTCCTTTTGCTTCGAGAGTGGGTTGCCCTCGTTCACGGCGCGGTTGAAGTGGATTGCGAGGTGAGGGATGACGAGGATGGGGCGGTCGATGCGCAGCAGCTTGGTCACGGGGTGCAGGGCATCGGCACCACGCAGAATCACGCGGCCGGCCACCGAGAGTGGGCGGTCGAACCATGTGTAGAGAATGGGGCCGCCATACACCTCGGTGTTGAGCTTAATGATGCCATTCTCGGCCTTAATCACGGCATTGGGCTTGATGCGGAAGCAAGGGGAGTCGCTGTGGGCGGCAATCACCTTCACGCCAGTTTCGGCCATAGGCTTGCTGCCGAGGGTGAAAGCGAAGATGGCCGAGTCGTTCTTCACCACGAAGTATTTTCCGGAGCCGGGGGCGAGCTGCCAGTCGTCGGCAAGGCACAGTTCCTTAAAGCCATTTTCAAGGAGCATGCGCCGCATGGAATCCACGGCGAAGAAGTTGCAGGGACTGCCGGCGAGGAATTGCAGCAGTGAGTCGGTATAATTCTTGATCATGATTTGTTACGCTTAGAGTGTGTCAATAATTGTTATGGTCGGGGTTGAAGCGGAGGGAGTGTAGGGCTCGGAGCACATTGCAGAGTGTCTGCCCCCAGTAGGTGTCGAAGTCGGCCTTGCAGTTGGCAATCACCTCATTGGCGGCCTCATTGGTGGCGTCCTTCACTCCGGCCACGAGGTTGTAGAGCGGCTGGTAGATGTCGGCGAGGTTCTCGGCTATGCTTGCGCTGAGAGGCGTTTCGGAGTATTTCATGTCGTCGAGGAAAACCTCAAGATAGATGTCGTCGTCGGCCATGAGGCGTGCTACATTTTCCTTCACTGCATTGTAGGTGGTTTCCTCAAGGAAACTCTCCACATAGAAGTTTTCCTCAAAGGGCGTTTCGGCGATGTCGGAGGCCGAGATATATATGCGCGGAAGGAGCTTGAGCATTCGTGCAATGAACTCCTCTTTCTCAAAGTCGAGCACATTTTCCAGGGCGTGGCAATATTCCACCGCCATGGCGGTGAAGGCTACGCTGTTAGGGCTAAGTTTGCTGTTACTCATCTTTCTTGTTGTGTTTTTTCTGCTTGTGAAAAATTATTTATGTAACAAACGGTCGGCCTGAAGCACTTATGTGCCGCTGTGGTAAAGGCCGTGAGCCTCTATGTAGCGCAGCACGTCGTGAGGCACAAGGAATGTTACGTCCTTTCCCTGGGCGATGCTCTCGCGAATGTAGGTCGACGACACTTCAATCATCGGTGCGTCGATGGCCGTCACGCGGTGGGCATACTCCTCGGGAATCGCTATGTCGTAGCCCCGGCGGGGGTACACCATCACGCCATATTGGGCAATGATGCGCTGCCAGTCCTTCCACTTGCTGAACACCGCCCAGTTGTCGGCGCCAATCACTATCGAGAACTTGTGCTCGGGAAACTTCGCGGCGAGAGCGTCGAGGGTGTTGATGGTGTAGGAGGGGTAGGGGAGCGAGAACTCGAAAGCTGTGGTAATCACTCCGTGCAGCCGTCGCGACACCATCTCTGTCATTCGTAGGCGGTGAATATCGTAGCCCTGGTCGTGGCCTTGCTTGAGCGGGTTCTGCCGTGCCACCATGAGCCACACGCTCTGGGCAGCGGTGTTCTGCACGATGTAATTGGCCAGAATGGCGTGGCCTATGTGGATGGGGTTGAACGACCCGCCGAAGATTGCGATATTCATAGCTTGGCTAAAAAAATCAGGCGTTGACAAACTCCGAGATTATCTTCTCCACCTCGGCGACGGCGTCGCTGAGCACGTCGTTCACCACCACGCGGTCGAATCGGCTGGCAAACGTAAGCTCGTAGGCAGCCTTGTCCACACGCTGGTTGATGGCCTCGATTGAGTCGGTGTCGCGGCTCAGCAGGCGCTGGCGCAGGGTGTCGATGCTGGGAGGCTGAATGAAGATGGAGAGTGCGTTGCCGGCATATTTCTCCTTCACGTTCACGCCGCCCTTCACGTCGATGTCGAGAATCACATTTTTCCCCTTGGCCTGTATGCGGGCTATCTCACTCTTGAGTGTGCCATAGTAGCGGCCTGCATACACCTCCTCATATTCCACAAGCTCATCGTTGCTTATGGCTTTCTCAAAGTCATCGACCGAGAGGAAGTAGTAGTTCACCCCATCGACCTCGCCCCGGCGAGGCTCGCGCGTGGTGGCCGAGATGGAGAACTCAAGTCGCAGGGCCGGATTGTCGATAATCTCTCCTATGATAGTCGATTTTCCGCATCCCGAGGGGGCGGAGATTATGATTAATTTTCCTGGTGACATAATGAAAAAAAGTGGTTAGGAAAAACTACATCACATTGAGCACTTGCTCCTTGATTTGCTCAAGCTCGTCCTTCATGCGCACCACCACCTTCTGCAGCTCGGCGTGGTTCGATTTCGAGCCCAGGGTGTTGATTTCGCGGCCCATCTCCTGCGAGATGAAGCCGAGCTTCTTGCCCTGGCCGTGACCGGAGTCCATGGTAGAGAGGAAGTAGTTGAGGTGGTTCTGGAGGCGTATTTTCTCCTCGGTGATGTCGAGTTTCTCGATGTAGAAAATCATCTCTTGCTCAAAGCGGTTCTGGTCGTAGTCGATGTTCTCGAGCTTGGAGAGCGATTCCTGGATTCGTGCCTTGATTTTTGTCACTCGCTCGGCTTCGTAGGCATCCACCTCGCCAAGCAGAGCCTGAATGTTGGCAATCTTCTCGGCGAAGAAAGAGTATAGGCGGTTGCCCTCCTGAGTGCGGAACTCGGTGAGGGCCTCCATTGCCTTCTCCACAGCCTCGCCCACGGCTTTCAGCTCTGTTTCCTCCACCTCGGTGGAGTTGAGGTCGGTTTTGATCGCGTCGGGCATTCGGAGCAGCGTGGCATACCAGTCGATGGGCTGGGGAATGTTAAGCTCCTCCGACATTCTCACGATTTGCTCCTTGTATTGCTTGAGCAATGGCATGTTGAGGTTGACGGCGCTGGCGCTGTCGATAGCTTCGGTGTAGACATACATATCCACCTTGCCACGCTCGAGCGAGTGTGCCACTTTGTTGCGTAGGTCGAGCTCTATCTCGCGGTAGGCCTGCGGCAGGCGAACCGCCAGGTCGAGCTGCTTGCTATTTAGTGATTTGATTTCGGCAGTGATTTTGCGGTTGTTGTCGATTACCACTGCCTTCCCAAATCCGGTCATTGATAATATCATGGTTCCTGTTATAAAGTTTTTTTGCAAAATTAATGTAAAAAATAGAGCAATGGCAATAAAACCCGAAAAAAACACGCTAAATTTGCAAAAAAAATGTGGACAGGAGGCTTTCATCGTGTTTCTGTGTTCTACAACAATATTTTTCACCAACTTTTTTAAGATTACAATTCAGGATATGGCCAATATACTTTGCATCGAAACATCGACCGACGTGTGCTCGGTGGCGCTCACCTGCGACGGCGAGGTGCTCGAGCACCACGAGAACTACGAGGGGCAGAACCACGCCCGGGTGCTAAGCTCTTTTATCGAGAGCGTGATGAAATATGCCACCTCGCGCGCGATTAAGCTCGACGCCGTGGCGGTGAGCCTTGGCCCGGGCTCCTACACCGGGCTGCGCATAGGCCTCTCGGAGGCCAAGGGGCTGTGCTTCGGCCTCGATGTGCCTCTCATTGGCATCCACACACTAAAGCTCCTCGCCGTGGAGCTGATGTTTGCACACTTCTTTGAGGAGGAGGTGTATTTTGCACCGATGATCGACGCTCGCCGCAAGGAGGTCTATACCGCCGTCTACGACCCTATGCTGCGCGAGGTGATGCCCGCACAGCCGCTCATTCTCGATGAGAACTCCTATGCCGACGTGCTTGCCAAGCACAAGGTGGCTTTCTTCGGCAATGGGTCGGACAAGGCCCGCGACATAATCCATCACCCCAACGCCCTCTTCTTTGAGGGGGTGAAGCCGGTGGCCCTCACCATGCTCGCCCTGGCCGAGAAAGCGGTGCGCGAGAACGACTTCATCGACGTGGCCTACTCCACTCCAATCTATCTCAAGGAGTATCAGGCCACTGTGCCAAAGAATAAAATTTAACCATACAGACACACACTCTCTTTTTTGCCACAAATGAGCTACATAAAAAACATACTCTTGCTTATCGCCATGCCCGGCGACGCCTGGGAGAGCATCAAGAAACACATAGTGCCGGCACAGGCCCTGCTCGCCGCCGTGCTCTATCCGCTGCTTGCCCTGCTCGCTGTCACTGCTTTCGCCGAGATGTTCTACCGCGAAGAGGCCACCCTGGCCTATTGCATACAGAAGGCTATCATCGACTTTGCCAAGTTCTTCTTTGCGTATCACATTAGCAGCTACATTCTCACCGGGTTCTTTTCATCGATAGTGAACGACAAGGAGACGGCCAACCGCGTGAACACTGCCATTGCCTATGTGCTTGCCGTGCTCGTGATTCTCAACATAGTGAACAACTTGCTGCCCACGCCTTGGATTTTCATCAACGTGTTCTATCTCTATGCCTTCGTGCTCATGCGCAAGGCCGCCGATTTTATTGGCGTGAAAAGCTCCAACGTATTCCTATATATCACAGCGGCATTTGCGATTGTGGTGCCATTCTTCATTGGCTTCGTCCTCAATATGTCGCTGTCGATTGCTAATAATTAATCAATCTTTTTGCTTATGGCTCAAAACAACATCAACATAAAAAACCGCCGCGCCACTTTCGACTATGAGATTACCGACACTTTCACTGCCGGTATCGTGCTCACGGGCACCGAAATAAAGTCGATACGCCTTGGCAAGGCCGGCCTCACCGACACTTTCTGCTTCATCGTCAACGGCGAGGTGTGGGTGAAGAATATGTATATCGCCGAATATGAATTTGGCTCCTACAACAACCACGCCGCCCGCCGCGACCGCAAGCTGCTGCTCAACCGCAAGGAGATAGCCACGCTGCAGAAATACAGCCAGCAGAGCGGATTCACCATTGTGCCGCTGCGCGTGTTTATCAACGACCGCGGGCTGGCAAAGATGGTGATAGGCATAGGCCGGGGAAAGAAGTCGTTCGACAAGCGCCAGTCGATAAAGGAACGCGAGGACAAGCGCATAATGGACCGCATGATGAAGAAATAGCGGCTCGCTTAGATGGCTTTGTGGCACACCGCCACCACCATGTCGCCCCCGGCGGTGGTGGTGCCGAAAAGGTAGCGGTCGCCGCCATCGGTGAGCCTCAGCCGGCTCTTCAGCTGCTGTGCGGTGAGCTTGAAGTTGCGCACGCTCACGTTGACTTGACTTGCGCCATTCAGTGCGGCTTTCACTGCCTTCTCCTTGAAAGGCATCACGCTCTCCACCCGGAATACGCGGCCGGGGAAGTCGGCGCGAAGCACATCGGCGGTGAAGAGGTGGGAGTGGGGCGCGACTTTTTCCACACAATATTTCGAGGCGAGGGCCGCAAAGGCCCCCGCCTTCATTATCGACGCATTTGGCTCATAGAGGTAGCGGCCTATGGCTGTGGCAAAAGTCTGCACCGAGGCGCGGCTTGCCGAATAGGGCAGCGACAATTCCTCGCGGCTGATGCTGTCGGCGGCGGTGATATTCACGCAGTGGAGCATGGGGGCATCAATAGCGCAGCCAAAGTTCACTTTGAAAAGCAGCTCCTTGCACTCGTTGCGCAGTGACACCACCCACACATCGCTCACCTCAGGCACTTCGCGAAGCACCTGAGTGACATCGAGCATTGGCGACGCTTTCACATAGAGCACGGGTGCAACGGCCGAGATGGCGGGAAGTAATTGCAGCACGTCTGGCTCGCAGTCGGCCAGGCCATACACGCGGCTCTGGTTGCTTCCGCGCCGCGCCGGGTCGATAAACACTGCATCGAATCGGGGTGTGGGAGTGTCGGTGATATAGTCGATGGAATTGCCGTGGATCACCTCGATGTTGCCGCGCAGGCGGCTCATGTTGTGTAGGCTCACGGCGGCGGTGCTCTCGTTCATTTCCACCGAGGTCACCTTGCCGGCGCGTGCGGCGATATAGTAGTCGTCGACGCAAAGGCCGGCAGTCATGTCGAGCACCGCAGGCACCGGGCCCAAAATCTCGGCATGATACTTGGCAATGGCCTCGCAGGTGGCTTGCTCAGTGGTAAGCACCGAGGGGAAAAGGAAGCGGCTGTCGGCAAAAAGCTCGGGCAACTTGCGCCGAATGCGCTTGCGGCACTCAATCTGGGTGATTGCGAAATCCACATCGAATGCGGCCGTTGGCCGCTTGAGCCTCAGCCTTGCCACGTCGTCGCCCTCGTGCCGCGTTATAAAGTTGAAGAAATCCTCACCAAAATTCATTGTGTCCATAGCCGGTGACGCGCTTAGTGCTTGCTGAAGTATTTCCACAATGGAGCCGCCATGAGGGCTTGCTTCATGCCGTCGCTCTCGAGCAGGTCGAGCAACTGGCGGCGCGAGAGGTGGCGCACGGCAATGTCCTCGGTGCGGTCGAGGTGCTGCTTCTCGGCCACGCGCTCCACACCCGTGGCGAGGAAGCAATAGGTGAGATTGTTGGAGGTTGCCGGATTCTGTGAAATCACCGAGAGCAGCTCCCAGTGGCCATTTCCATAGCCGGCCTCCTCGAGCAGCTCGCGCCTGGCGGCTTCGAGGGGCGTTTCTCCCTCCTCGGCCACACCGGCCACAAGCTCCACGAAGATGCCGTCGAGCCCGTGCCTGTATTGCTCCACCATGATAAACTGCCCCTCGGTGTCGATGGCAATCACGTTCACCCAGGTTGGGTATTCGAGCACATAGTATTCCTCGTTGATCTCACCATTGGGCAGCTGCACCACATCGCGGCGTGCTGTGAGCCACGGCCGCCTGATGAGATACTCGCTGCTCAGCGTTTTCCATTTCTCTATTGGCATGATAAATTCTGTGTTTGTTTTGGTTTTGCACCGCAAAATAAGATAAAAGAATCGACAATAGCAACAAATAGCATGATTTTTGCTAATTTTGCATAGTGAACAACGAAAAAAAAGACATGGCACAGCACAACACTTTAGGAACACTGGGAGAGGAGATGGCGGTGGAATATCTCATAGAGAGAGGCTACACTGTGCGTGAGCGCAACTGGCGCATGAACAAGCTCGAGCTCGACATCGTGGCCGAGAAGAACGCCCGAATAATCATAGTGGAGGTGAAAACTCGCGGACTTGGCTCCTTGACCGATCCTCTCGACGCTATCACCCCGGCCAAGATACGCCGCACGGTGAATGCCGCCAACGTGTATATGCGCTACAACGCCCTGCCGCAGGAGGTGCAATTCGACATTATCACCATTGTGGGCGACAGCCGCGAGAATGCCCGCATTGAGCACATAGCCGACGCATTCCGCCCGCCTCTGCGCAGCTACCGCTGACTTTCCATTATCCCCGTGGCGACAATGGGAATCACATGGCGCGCCGGCTGCCATATCTTGAAGAAATCGCTCTCGGGGTAGGGGCGGGGCCCGATGTAATCGCAAAGCTCCACGCAGGCATAGAAAACCCCGAGGTGCAGGTTCACAAAATCCTGAAATGAGCCATAGGGTGGGTCGATGGGCTGAGGCTCAAAGCCCGTGGCCTCCACCAGCCGCGCGGCGATGGCAGTGGCGCAGGAGTCGGGGGTGGAGAAGTAGAACTCCTCACCCTGGGTGTGGAATGCAAGCACGGCCTCGGGCTTTATGCGCTTGGCAAAGCCGGCCAGCGCACGCGACTCAGGCTCGCTCAGCGGGGCAAAGCCCTTGAAGCCACTCGAGGCCGGCAGACTGTCGGTGGGGCGGTCTTCCCAGCCGTGGTCGAAGTTGCGGTTAATATCCACTCCTCGTGCATTGGCCTTCCACGAGCGGTGAGCCGGCTCCTCATAGTTGGTGAGCTTCATGCGCAGCAGCGAGTCGCAGCGGGTCGATGCCTCAAATCCACGTTGCACAATGTTCACGCCATCGGGGTTCACCATAGGCGCTATGTAGAGCGACACATTGCCGAGCAGGAGGTTCACATCGTAGTCGCCAATGGAGTCGTGGTTCACAAAAGCCTTGGCATATTGCTCGATGAAGTACATAAGATAATTGGTGGTGATGCACTCACGCGCGTGCATGGAGCCACAGATGAGAATCTTGTGCCGCCCATTGCCCAAGCGCACGGAGGGAATCTCCCGCCCCTCAACCGAGGTGCCTATGCTGCCACCCGAGAGTATCACTGGGTAGCGCTGCTTGAGCTGCCCGAGGTCGGCCAGCATCTGCTCATAGGAGTAGGGCACGGTGGGATTCACTATGCTGTCGCCGGCAGAGTCGCCGGCAAGAACCATAACAATCGAAGCCATGATAAAAAGCGCAAAAAATGAAAAACGTTTCATCGCCATGAGATATTTTGTCGACAAAAGTAAGCATACTTATTTCAACTACCAAATTTCTCACCACAAAACACAATTGCCGATACCGAAAATCACAATTTATTGTGATTTTTTCTTGACTGGAATTGATATTTTATTTATATTTGCAAGAAATATATAATATGGATGATATAGGACAGGAAATAACGGCTGAAATGAAAAAAATGTATCTCAGTTCTTATAGTTATAG
>CAMGFF010000035.1 GCA_946055125.1 uncultured Prevotellaceae bacterium
ACGACTGGGGCGTGACCACGCAGAAGGACAACCGCCTCTTCGTGCACATTCTCAATCTCCCCGACAGCTCCCTATTCCTGCCCATTGGCGACAAGAAAGTGCGCAAAGCATTCAATTTTGCAACAAAGAAGCCGGTGAAGGTGCAGCGCTGCGATGGCGGAGTGCTGCTCACCCTCGATGCCGTGCCTACTGACATCGACACCGTGATAGAACTCAATTTTTAGCAAAGTGTACGCACCCACATTCCAACAAACAGACACAGCAGCCCCACACCTCTTCCGGTATGAGGCTGCTGCTATGCTGTGATCAGGCTTTGCGGCGATGCGTGGCAATTATTCAGTTGCTTGGGTGGTGTAGCGGCGGATTAGTGACATGATTGATGCTCGGTGGTGAGGCTTGTGGGTAAGGTAGTAGCGTGTTGATGTGGGAGTAGGAGGATTGGCGTGGAGTATCATTTGGTCATCTACAGTGAGGTCGAAAGGGCCATGCAGGTCAAAGAGACCGGGGTGAACGAGTTGCAGCAGAGTTACTGCGTCCCACATGCGCTGCCCCGGGTCGATGAAGTGGTGGTTGTAGAAGTGATAGAGTGGGCTGTCGGTCATGCCGGCGGCGGAGAGGTCGGCGAGAATCATCTCGGGGGTGTAGTTGGAGTTGTCGCCCACTTCTTGGGGCGAGAAGAACATTGGCACCGGGAATAGCTCCATTAGTGCGTGAGCACTGGCAGCGTCTTGGCTGAAGTTGTAGTCGGGTTCATTGTCGGTGTCGAACTGACCCGCTTGCAGGTGTATTTCTTTCACTTTTCGCTTCACAAGCTCAAGCCCACTCAATGGTGATACCACGTCGGGTTGCGACTTGAGGAGGCGTGCAAGGTTGTTGGCAAAGCCTATTGAGACAATTACTATCGAGTTGTCATCGCTATGGCTGAGAATTTCTCGGTAGAGCATGGCGGCATCGGGCAGCCGGCTTATTTGTTCATCGGTGATGGTTCGGGCAAATAGTGGCTCATCGGGATAGAGTGAGGGCTCGGCAGCCTTGTAGTAGTCGCACCACACCTTTGGATTTTTGGGGCCGTGAGTGGTGGTGCCTATTTTCACCTCGGGGTGGTTTTGATAGGTGAGCAATATATCGGCAATCTTGGTGTTGGTGTCGCCGTTTCGGTTCACCATTATTGCTGCAAGGTCGATAGCTCCGACCTTATGGAGGTTGCAAGCGGCAATGATGGCTATTACGTCGTCGGTCGAGGAAGCGAGGTCAGTGTCGATAATCACTATAGGTGCTGCTTGAGGTGTGGGCTTTGCGCCCGGGTCGTCGCTGTGACATGAGGTAACTAATGGGAGCAGTGCGAGCATGGTGGCAATTTGCAGCAGTGTTGCGGGGAGTTTCATAAAGAGTAATGCGTTATAGGGTAGGAAAAAGGGAGGGAATGTGCGCTGTGGCGCGTTTACATTCCCTCCCATTGTTTGTGATTTATTTTGTTGTCCACACTTAGAAGTGGGCGAGGGCAAGAATCAAGATTTGTGCAGTGACCACGCGCAAGAACATGGTGAGCGGATACACGGTAGAGTAGGCTACGGCCGGGGCATCGTTGTTGGCAGTCTTGTTACCGTAGGCGAGTGCTGGAGGGTCGGTGTAGCTGCCCGAGAGCAATCCGAGGATTGAGAAGTAGTTGAGCTTGTAGCGTCCGCGGGCAATGCAGCCCACAATCATGAGCGGCACGAAGGTGATGAGGAAGCCATAGAGCACCCACTGAGCACCGGTGGCGTTGAACACGGTACCGATAAAGTTCTCACCGGCGCCAATTCCCACCGAGGCAAGGAAGAGGCATATTCCCACTTCGCGCAGCATCATGCTTGCCGAGGTGGAGGTGTAGGTGATGAGCTTAATCTTGTAGCCCCAGCGGCTCATGAGGATAGCCACGATGAGTGGGCCACCTGCGAGACCGAGCTTCATGGGCACCGACATGCCCGGGAATGCGATAGGAATAGAGCCGACCACAATACCCATGAGGATTCCCACAAACATGGTGAACATATTGGGGTGGTTGAGGCGCTTCATGGAGTTGCCCATCTTCTCGGCGAGGCGGTTGATGTCGTCGATGTTGCCCACCACGGTGATGCGGTCGCCCACCTGGAGCGAGAGGTTGGGGCTGGCGAGCAGGTCCACGCCGGCGCGGTTCACACGAGTGGCATTGAGCTTATATCCCATGTGGAGGCGCAGCGAGCCAATCTTGCGGCCCGAATACTCGTGGTTGGTGACGACGATACGGCGCGACACCACGGGTCCCTGCTGCTCCTCGGTCTTCCAGTCCATATCGATTTTCGGGCCGATAATTGCCACGAAAGCGTCCTCGTCCTGAGCCGAGATCACCATGTAGAGGAGGTCGTCCTCGCTGATGATTGTCTTTGAGGTGGGGATAATGACTTCGTCGGAGTCCTTCTTCTTCATTCGCGAGATTACGAAGTTGCGGTCGATGATGCTGATGAGGCGCGCGAGAGTCATGTTGTGGATGAGCTTGTTGGTCACGCGCACGGTGATCATGTAGGGCTTGAGCTGGCTCTCCTCCTTCTCAGCCTCGAGGCTCTTGGTCTCGTCGGCGAGATTGATTTTGAAGATAACTTTCACGAGAATCATCGAAACGATAATGCCCACCACGCCAAGAGGATAGGCAGCGGCATAGCCCATCGACATGCTCTTGATGGCGTTGGCGGCGTCGGGGTAGTTCACCTCATTGAGGGTCTGCTGTGCGGCACCAAGGCCGGGGGTGTTGGTCACGGCGCCCGAGAGCACACCCACCAGGTCGGTGATGTTGATGTTGCCCACACCGAAGTAGATGATGAGAGCCACCACCAGGTCAAGGCCGATGATGAGCATGGCAAGGCCATTGAGCACTATGCCACCTTTCTTGAATGATGAGAAGAAACCGGGGCCCACCTGAATACCAATGGAGAAGATAAACAGGATAAGTCCGAACTCTTTAATGAAGTGCAACACACTGGGGTCGATGGCCGGGGTGCCGGGCATGAAGGAGTAGTAGAGCTGCCCCACTATAATGCCCACGAAGAGCACGAAAGTGACTCCGAGCGACACGCCAAAGATTTTCACCTTACCCAGGATTACACCAAAAGCTATCACGAATGCATACAGGAGTATAGCATGGGCGATAGTGCTTTGTGTTAAAAGATCGAGAAACCACATAGGGATTGAATGAAACTTGGTTTATTATAATGATTAATACTAAAATTCCACGAGCTTTCAAATGCAGTGCAAAGTTAGCACTTTTTTGCAAATCGGCGCAGCGAGTGTGCCGGAAAAATGATGAGTGCAGGCGAAATTTTCACCAGCGGCTTAGTGGAGGCTGAAAATGAGCTGCTCAATGTGTGCCGGGGCGTGCACGATGGTGTCGGCGTGGTTCTCCACCAGCTCTTTCTCGGGGCGGAAGCCCCAGGTCACTCCCACCGAGTCGACGCAGGCTCGGCGTGCGGTTTCCATATCCACGCCCGAGTCGCCTATGTAGATGGTGTCGGCCTTGGGCGTTTTGGCCTTAGCGAGAATCTCAAACACTATTGAGGGGTCGGGCTTCACGGGCACGTCGTCCTTCTGTCCCTCCACGGCTGCGAAGTGCAGGGTGGGGAAGTAGTGGGCCACGAGCTTCTCGGTGGCAGCCTGGTATTTGTTGGAGGCCACGGCTATGGCCACACCGCGCGATGTGAGGTGGGCGAGCAGCTCGGGTATGCCGTCGTAGGGCTTGGTGAAGTCGGTGTTGTGGTCGTTGTAGTATGCCTTGAAGTCCACCAGCAGGCGGTCGATGGTGGCCTCGGTGCGTGCCTCCTCGGGCAGCACGCGCTCAATTAGTCGGCGCACGCCATTGCCCACAAAGAATGGATAGGAGGCGATGCTGTGGGTGGCAAATCCGTGAGCCTCAAGGGCGTGGTTGGCAGCGTGTCCCAGGTCCTCAATGGTGTTGAGCAGTGTTCCGTCGAGGTCGAAGATTGCTAATTTCTTCATAACGTGAATTTTGCAGTTTGTTTTGAGTATGTTGTTCTTTTTTTTGAGGAGGGAGGGGTGATGAATCGTTTAGAAAGGGTAGCCCACCGAGAAGTGGAATGCCGAGTCGCGCTGCAAGCGTGGCGACAGCAGTGGCCATCGCACCTGATTGGTGGCGGGGTTGTAGGCCTTCATGCCCAGGTCAAATCGAAGCAGGAAGTAGGTGAAGTCGAGGCGGAGGCCAAGGCCATAGGAGAGCGCAATCTGCTTGTAGAACTCATCGAAGCGGAACACGCCGCCGGGCTGGTCCTCATAGTCGCGAATGGTCCATATATTGCCTGCGTCGATGAAAGCTCCCAGCTCGAGCACCCAGAATAGCTTGGTGCGATACTCGAGGTTGATGTCGAGGCGAATGTCGCCACACTGGTAGATGAAGCTGTTCATGGAGTTGAGGCCGTCGTAGCTTCCGGGTCCCAGGGTGCGCACGCCCCAGCCGCGCACGCTGTTGGCTCCGCCGGCATAGAATCGCTTCTCGAAAGGCAGCACTGTGGAGTTGCCGTAGGGGATAGCCACGCCGGCGCCCGCGTGGAATGCGAGAGAGCTGCGTGGGTTGAAGTTGTGGGTTATAGAGTAGTCGGCGTCGAGCTTGGCATACTGGGAGTAGTTGATGCCGAAAATCTCGTAGGATCCGGCACCCGATTTCGTCTGTCGCACCATCTTCGATATTCCATAGAGCAGGTTTCCGGCACTCTCCACGGCGGCGCGGAAGGTGTAGACGTTTGGCTGGAAGAATGGCCCGCCTATAGTTGATGGCTGGCGCTTATTAGTGTGGTAGAAAGAGTAGCCGGTGCGCATAATGAAGTGATTCTCATAGGAGTAGCGTAGCAGGGGATTGGTGATGCTGTCGAGGAAGTCGGTGCGGCTCTTTGGCAGATACACATAGTTGAGGTCGATAAGGTTGAAAGTGTGCCTGGTGCGGCTCTGGCGCTTGCTCCAGTGGTATTTCCAGCCAATACCGGCAATTATTCGGGTATATTCGGGACGCTCCTGGTAGTTGAATTGCGCGGATAGCTCGGTGGAGGCGAGAATCTTTTGCTTGAACGACTTCTTGAGGAATGGGCACACGAATTTAGGGAATGTGATGCCCAGCTCGCCGGCATATTCCGAGTAGTTGTCGTTGATGAGGCCCGAGAAGTCGCCCGAGAGGCTTTCGTAGGACATGCGGAACTTGGCGTTGAGAATTTCAGAGCCTCGGCCAATGTTGCGGTGCTGGTAGCCGGCTCCCACTCCAAATCCCAGGTCGCCCTCCGAGTTGGTGCCTTCGAGCGAGAGCGACACCGTCTGTGAGCGGCTCTTGGTGAGGAGCACATAGGCGTCGAGCCACGTTTTGCCGTCGATTTCGCCCACGGGCACCACCTCGATGTTCACGAATTTCACTATGCCGAGGCGAGAGAAGGCCTGGTAGGTTTTGTCGATGGCAGTGTTGCTGTATTGCTTGCCCGGCTCAAGGAAGCAGCACACGTCGATCACGCGGGGGCGCAGGTAGTGCTCATCGTAGAGAATAGTGATATTCTTGTAGCGCACGGTGTCGGCGGCCGAGTATTGCTGGTTTTCGTGCTGAACGAGAGGGTTATAGTTGGTCACGAAAGTGATATTTCGGAAGTAGAATGGGGCGTGGTTGTTGTAGAATTCGAATTTCTTGTTTTTGTAGGGCGGCATGAGGTTCATGGTGAGCTTCACCTGCTGTGAGTTCTCGGCGGTGTCGGCGGTGTAGGTGATATACTCCTTGTTGAAGGCATAGTAGCCCTGGTTTCGCAGGCGGTTGGTGATTCCCTGGCGGTCTTCGTCGAGGGTGGTGCGGTCGAAAGGCACACCGGGCTTCACGCGCAGCTGTGCCGAGTCGGCGAGGATAAGGCGGCTCAGGGTGGAGTCGGGGATATTGAAGCCAATGCTGTCGACGTAGTGGCGCGGCCCGAGTGTCACGTTGTAGTTCACGCGGATTTTCTTCTTTTCGGGGCGACAAATGGTGTCAACCTCAATGTAGGAGTGAAGGTAGCCCTTGTTGGAGAGGGCGGTGCGAAGCTGCTTGGCCGAGGCGAGGGTAAGGGTGTGGTCGTAGATTACAGGGGCCGAGCCCACGCGGCGCACCCAGCGGTTGAACCACTTCGAGCTGTCGCGGCCTGAGATGTTGTACACGGCAAGTTGCAGCTTCAGTCCGCCGAGCACCTTGTGGTTAGGCTGCTGTCGCAGGTAGTTGATGAGGTCGGCCTGACCGAGTTCATTCTTCCCGTCAAACACGTTGATTTTCACGTCGTCGAGCAGGAGTTCACCTTGTGGCACATGCTTTGTGGAGCTGCACGCCGAATGTAGCAACAGCAAGACAGCCATTGCGAGCGTAAGCCAAATATGTTGAATCACCGGGTGTGCCACAGACTAAAAATTCAATTGGTTTCAAGCCACAAAATTACAAAAAAGTTTGGAAGTGTGCAAGCGAATAGTGCCGCGCAGCCCATATTCTGTTCACGTACTCCACCCTGCCGGCTGAGGCGCAAAAAAGGGACTATGCCATTGTAGCGGCATAGCCCCTTTTGGATTACAGTTTTGATTCTTTATACCCTAAAAAAAAGTAATACCAAATATTTAATATCTAAATATCACTCCTCACTCCTAACTACCATGCAAACATGGGGTAGTCGGCCATAATGGCGTTCACCTTTTCGCGCACGGCCTTGATGACGGCATCGTTCTCGGGGTTGTGGAGCACGGTGTCTATCATCTCCACGATTTCGCCCATGAGAGGCTCCTTTGCGCCACGAGTGGTGATTGCGGGAGTTCCGAGGCGTATGCCCGATGTGAGGAACGGCGAGCGGCTGTCGAAGGGCACCATGTTCTTGTTGGCGGTAATGTCGGCATCCACAAGAGCTTTCTCGGCGAGCTTACCGGTTAGCTCGGGGAACTTGCTGCGCAGGTCGAGCAGGATGCAGTGGTTGTCGGTTCCGCCCGAAGCGATTTGATAGCCCTTGTCGAGGAAGGCCTGAGCCATTGCGGCGGCATTGGTCTTCACCTGCTGCTGGTAGGTGCGGAACTCAGGCTGGAGAGCTTCGCCGAATGCCACGGCCTTGGCGGCGATTACGTGCTCAAGCGGGCCGCCCTGCACGCCGGGGAACACGGCCGAGTCGAGCAGCGACGACATCTTGCGGATTACGCCCTTAGGCGTAGTCTTGCCCCATGGGTTGTCGAAGTCCTTGCCCATCATTATCACGCCGCCACGCGGGCCGCGCAGGGTCTTGTGGGTGGTGGAGGTGACGATGTGGGCATATTTCACCGGGTTGTCGAGCAGACCGGCAGCGATAAGTCCGGCGGGGTGAGCCATGTCGAACATGAAGATTGCGCCCACTTCATCGGCGATTTTGCGAATGCGGGCATAGTCCCACTCGCGTGAGTAGGCGCTGGCGCCGCCCACGATGAGCTTGGGACGCTCGCGGCGTGCCACTTCCTCCATCATGTCGTAGTCGATGAGGTTGGTGTCGCGGGTCACGTTGTACTCAACGGGCTGGAACACAAGGCCCGAGAAGTTCACCGGCGAGCCATGAGAGAGGTGTCCGCCGTGCGAGAGGTTGAGGCCCATAAACTTGTCGCCGGGCTTGAGCACTGCCATAAACACTGCCATATTGGCCTGTGCGCCCGAGTGAGGCTGCACATTGGCCCACTCAGCGCCGAAGAGCTGCTTGAGGCGGTCAATGGCGATGTTCTCGGCCTCATCTACCACCTGGCAGCCGCCATAGTAGCGGTGGCCGGGATAGCCTTCGGCATACTTGTTGGTGAGGCACGAGCCCATGGCACGCATCACGTCGTCGCTAACAAAGTTCTCACTTGCAATGAGTTCAATGCCTTTCTTCTGACGCTGATGCTCGCGCTCGATAATGTCGAAAATCATTTTGTCTTTCTCCATCGTAGTTCTGATAAATATGTTTTTATAATTTCGTTAATTTCTTTGTTATTTGGGCTTTGAGCAATGAGCCTTGAGCTAATTACCGGCTTTTTGCCGCCAGATAGAGGCTCATGGCTCATAGCCAAAAAAAGCTATTTCTTTTTCACGCTCCAGCCGAAACGGCCTATGGGGTCGCCGAGCTTGAAATACTGCCCGTGGCAATAGGCCATGAGGCGTGCGGCTTGCATATCGAAGGCTCCGGTGGAGGGGTCGATGTAGCGGTCGTCGGCAATCACATTGAGCACATCGGCGATAAACATGTCGTGGGTGCCGAGCGGAACGATTTCCTTCACGCGGCACTCTATGCTTATCGGCGACTCCTCAATGTAGGGCGACTGCACTTTCACGCCTTTCACCGGGGTGATTCCCATCTCGGCAAATTTGTTGTAGTCGCGGCCTGAGCGCACTCCGCACCAGTCGGTGGCGCGAGCCAGCTCCTCGGTGGTGAGGTTGACGGTGAACTCCATGTTGCGCTTTATTATGCCGTAGCTGTGCCGCTCGGGGCGAATTGACACGTAGCACATGGCAGGGTCGGAGCAGATGGTGCCAACCCAGCTTGCGGTGAACACGTTGTATTCGTCGGGCGAGGCTCCGCAGCTCACCATGATGGCGGGGAGCGGATAAATCATTGTGCCCGGTTTCCAGTTTTGCTTCATTTTCTTGCTTTTTTGTGGCTTTTGGGCGATGAGCTAATCACCGGCTTTTTGCGGCCAGGCAGAGGCTCATTGCTAAATTATTTCTATCTCGTCGTCCTTGAAGGAGCGCTCGCAGTAGTGGCACTTCAGAACCACATTGTCGCCGCGCTCCACCACATGGAAGTGGGTATCGACAGGCTCATTGTTGGTAATGCACTTGGGGTTTCCACAGCGCACTATGCCCACTATGTCGTCGGGCAGGGTCACGGTGTGCTTGTCCACCACCTCATAGCCGCGAATCACGTTGATTTTGGCATTTGGGGCAACGATGGCGATGCGGTTGAGCGTCTTTTCGGGGAAAAACACGTCGGCAACCTTAATGATACCCTTTTTGCCGCACTTCTTGCTGTCGAGGTTGAAGCCAATTGTAACGCTGCTTGTGAGGTCCTTTATGCCGAGCAGGTTCACCACCTTGAAAAGCGATTGGGTGGGGATATGGTCGATTACGGTGCCGTTTTCGAGGGCAGCCACCGCCAGTTCCTCTTTCTTTATCTTAGTCATTGCTTATGTGTGATAATTTCGTGAGTTGAGTTAGTTATCGGTTCACCTTGATGCCGAGCACCTTGCAGATGATGGCCTGGCGGGCATAGAGTCCGTTCTGAGCCTGCTTGAAGTAGTAGGCCTTGGGGTTGCTGTCCACGTCGTAGGCTATCTCGTTCACGCGGGGCAGCGGGTGGAGTATTCGCAGGTTGTCCTTGCTGCCGGCGAGCATGGAGTTGCGCAGGGTGTAGAGGTTCTTCACGCGCTCATATTCCATGAGGTCGGTGAAACGCTCGCGCTGCACGCGGGTCATGTAGAGTATGTCGGTTTCGTTGATTACCTCCTCCGAGAAGTCGGTGTATTCGTGATATTCAATTCCGTGCTTGTCGCAGAAGATTTTGTATTCCACCGGCATCTGCAGCTCCTTGCAAGCCACGAAGTTGAAGCGGGGCTTGAAGTAGTACATGGCCATGAGCAGCGAGTGCACCGTGCGGCCATATTTCAGGTCGCCCACCATAGTGATGGTGAGGTTGTCGAGCGTGCCTTGTGTCTTGTAGATTGAGTAGAGGTCGAGCATCGTCTGCGAGGGGTGCTGGTTGGCGCCGTCGCCGGCATTCACGATGGGTACCGGCGAGAACTCGCTGGCATAGCGTGCCGCGCCCTCAAGGTAGTGTCGCATGATGATGAGGTCGGCATAGTTGCTCACCATCATGATGGTGTCGTGCAGCGTTTCGCCCTTCGATGAGCTCGATGTGGCTGCGTCGGAGAAGCCAATCACGCGGCCGCCAAGGCGGTTAATGGCGGTTTCGAAGCTCAGGCGGGTGCGGGTGCTTGGCTCGAAGAAGAGGGTGGCAACCACCTTGCCCGCGAGGAGGTCTTGGTTGGGGTTCTCCTCAAAGTGGCGGGCGTCGTCGAGCAGCTCGAGCAGCTCCTCCTTGGAGTAGTCGTAGATTGAAACCAGGCTGTTATTTTTCATAAATATCTGTTGGTGTTGGGGGAAGGAAAAAAACGTTTCTTTTGTTTTCTCTCAGCCATGAGGGAGGGGATTGGTCTCCTTCCATAACTTTGCCACAAAGTTACGCATTTTTTTTGGAATAGCGATAATAATTTGCCCTTTGATTGCCCTGCTGCGGCACTTTGCCACTGCCTCGGCGCGATATTTTGCTGTTTTTTCTTGGCTGCGGTGGCGGAATTTTGTATTTTTGCACTAAAATATTAAGGATTATTAAATTTTTATGGAGAGAGCAAAGTATATTTTGTGCTTGGTGCTTTGTGCATTGATTGGCGTTGCTGCCGCGCGTGCCGACTTGCGCGTGAAGAGCTTCAGCGAGCTTAACGACCTCGATGCGCGGCTTCTTAACCCCATCATCGACCCTAAGACGGGCAAGAACTGCCCGATTGTGAAGATAATCACCACCTACGATGGCTTTAACTTCGACATCGGAGCCATGGGTGCGCCCGAGAAGGTTGTCTATAAGTAGGAGATGGGCGAGATATGGCTGTATCTGCCGGTGAAGAGCGCGAAGCTCAAGATTGCGCACCCGCGGTATGGGCAGTTTATCGACGACGCAAACACGCGCGACGGTTACTACTGGTTTCCGCAGGCACGCCTCAGGTCGAGCACGAGCTACCGCTTGGTGCTTGAGGTGAGGCGCGGCACCATTGAGCTCGACGACGAGGAGCAGGTGAAGACCGGCTATGTGGTTATCGACTCCGAGCCGCAGGGCGCCGATGTGTATGTGGGCGTGGATGAGGACTCGCTTGAGTACGTCGGGCAGACTCCTTTCCAGAAGCGCTATGAATATGGAACCTACAGCTACGCGCTGAAGAAGAATATGTATCACAGCCACGCAAGCTCGTTCTCGCTCAAGGAGCCTAAGATTGTGGCGAAGATTCCGCTAAACCCGGCTTTCGGCACCATCCACGTCACCTCGCAGCCAGTGGGGGCAAAGGTGGTGATTGATGGCATTGATGGCGAGTATGTCACGCCTTTCACCTCGGGCAACCTCAAGAGTGGCGACTACACCGTGAGGCTCACTCTCGACCGCTACTCGCCATCGGTGCGCCGCGTGACGGTGACCGACGGTGCCATGGCTGAGCTTGCCGTGACTCTTGCCGCCAACTATGCCGCCCTCACTGTGGCTTCGCTGCCGGGTGCACAAATCAGCATCAATGGCGCGGTGGCGGGCACAGGCAGCGTGGTGCAGGAGCTTGCCGAGGGGCTATATGAGGTGGAGGCCTCACTCCCGCATCACCGCCCGGTGAAGAAGCAGGTGGAGGTGGTGGCCAATGTGCCTCAGAGCATAGAGCTGAATCCCACGCCTATCTATGGCTCGCTCTCGGTGATGACTACCCCCTACGATGCCGATGTGACCATTGGCGGAAAAAACTACGGCAAAACGCCGCTCGACATCAACCGCCTGCTCGAGGGAGAATACGACGTGGTGCTGTCGAAGCCCGGCTGCGCCACTGTGACGCGCCATGTGACCATAGCCGAGAAGCAGACGGCGAGCATCGACGCTACCCTGCCGCAAGGCCGCCGCGTGA
>CAMGFF010000036.1 GCA_946055125.1 uncultured Prevotellaceae bacterium
CGGCGAGGCAGTGGGCAAGCTCTATGTAGAGAAGTATTTCCCTGCCCGCTCCAAGCAGAAGATGCTCGACCTGGTGAACAACCTGAAGATGGCGCTTGGTGCGCACATAGCCAATCTTGAGTGGATGAGCGACCGCACCAAGGTGAACGCGCTGGTGAAGCTCAACAGCTTCAAGGTGAAGATAGGCTATCCCGACAAGTGGAAGGACTACAGCAACCTTGCCGTCGACCCCAAGCTCTCCTACTGGGAGAACATAAAGAGTGCCCGCACATTCCGCGCCGAGGAGCAGTATGGCAAGTGGGGAAAGCCCGTTGACCGCGAGGAGTGGGGCATGACACCGCAGACGGTGAATGCCTACTATAATCCCACCACCAATGAGATTTGCTTCCCGGCAGGAATCCTCCAGGCTCCCTACTTCGACGTGGATGCCGACGATGCCTGCAACTATGGCGCGATAGGTGTGGTGATAGGCCACGAGATGACCCACGGATGTGACGACCATGGCCGCAACTTCGACCAGAACGGAAACATGATTGACGGGTGGACCGAGGAGGATGCCGCGAAATTCAAGGCACTCACCGACGTGCTTGTGAAGCAATTCGACGAGATAGTGGTGGCCGACGACGTGCACGCCAACGGCCGCTTCACCCTGGGCGAGAACATTGCCGACCATGGCGGACTGCGCGTGGCCTACACCGCCTTCAAGAAGACGGAGCAGGGACAGCACGGCGACGCTATCGACGGCTTCACGCCCGACCAGCGCTTCTTCATAGCCTATGCCAACGTGTGGAAAGGCAACATCAACAAGGAGGAGATACTGCGCCGCACCAAGACCGACCCGCACTCGCTGGGCAAGTGGCGCGTGAATGCCTCGCTGCGCAACATTGAGCCATTCTTCAAGGCCTTCGACATCAAGGAGGGCGACCCAATGTATCGTGGCGACCGCGTGACCATCTGGTAACAGCCACAAGGCAACTGCGACAACACAAATACAAGAATAATGGGGGGCTACAACACTATGTTGCTGCCCCTCACTCTTCTGCTACTTGTCTTCATTGTGTGCACGCAGGGACCGGTGCCGGGAAAATGGGTTGATTAGCGAGAAATGTGAAAATTTTGGGGTGTGGAGTAGGATTTTTGGGGAATTGATTGGTGGTTTGATGGAAAATTGTTATATTTGTGAGTTAATTGGGCGTGAAATGGCTGCGCCCGAGATAAGTGATTGAAAATTAATAAATAAAGATATAGCAATATGAAATTCAACGTACCGAGTAAACAATTATTTGGCAATCTGTCGATACTTGGCAAGATAGTACAATCGAAGAATGCGATTTCGATTCTCGACAATTTTCTTTTCACACTTGAGGATGACCACATCACGGTGACCGCGAGCGACTCGGAGTCGGTGATGACGGCACGCATAACGGTGTTTGACGCTGAGGGAGCCGGCAGCTTTGCGGTGAATGTGAAGAACTTGCTTGAGCTGCTGAAGGAGCTTGCCGACCAGCCGGTGACATTCAGTGTGGATGAATCGAGCTTTGAGATTACGCTCGACTACATGAATGGCAAATCGAATTTTGTGGGCATCGATGGAGCACAGTTCCCGCAGAAGGATGAGCCTAAGGGCGAAGTGACATCGATGGAGCTTGAATGCAGCGATGTGATAAAGGGCGTGACCAACACGGTGTATGCTGTTGGCAATGAGGAGATACGCCGCATAATGATGGGCGTGTACTGGGACATAAAGCCCGACAATGTGACCTTTGTGGCATCGGACACTCACAAGCTGGTGCGCTACCGCAACAGTAAGTTGCAGCCGGGCGTGACCACCTCATTTATCTTGCCGCAGAAGCCGGCACAGGTGCTTGTGAGCATGCTTGCAAGGAGTGAGGAGGGCGCAAAGGTGAAGCTCTCACTTGATGAACGCAGCGCCAACTTTGAGACTGACAATTACACTCTCACCACGCGCTTCATTAATGGCAAATATCCTAACTATGAGTCGGTGATACCTAAGTCGAACCCCTATGAGATGATTGTCGACCGCCAGCAGATGCTGAATGCAGTACGCCGCGTGTCGGTGTTCTCGAGTGTGGGCGGCCTGGTCACACTCGACCTGAGCGAGAGCGAGGTGAAGATTCACACACAGGATCTGGATTTTGCCACCTTCGCCGATGAGTCGGTGCCGTGTGACTACAAGGGTCAGAACATGGTTATGGGCTTCAACGATGCAAAGATTGTGGAGATATTGAGCAACATGCAGTGCGAGATGGTGAAGCTCGCGCTGAGCGACCCGTCGCGTGCGGGTGTGTTCATGCCCGAGAAGAATGATGAGGGCGAGGACCTGCTGGTGCTGCTCATGCCGATGATGATTTAAGGGCTGTGGGCTTTGTAATTTTTTTGAAAACTACTTTAATTAAGTAATGGAACTGAATTTAAGAAATCCGCTGATATTCTTCGACCTCGAGACCACGGGGGTGAGTTCGGCGAAAGACAAGATAGTGGAAATCTCCTATATCAAGGTGTACCCTAATGGCAAGGAGGAGAGCAACACGATAAGAATTAACCCTGAGCGGCATATCCCCGAGGAGGCTACTGCGATTCATCACATCACCGATGAGGATGTGAAGAACTGTCCGCGCTTCAAGGACGTGGCAAAGGAGCTGAGCCGCACCTTTGAGGGCTGCGACATTGCGGGCTTCAACAGCAACCGCTTCGACTTGCCGCTGCTGGTGGAGGAGTTTCTCGGCGCCGGTGTGAACCTCGACCTCTCGAAGCGCAAATTCATTGATGTGCAGACGATTTTTCACAAGATGGAGCAGCGCACGCTGGTGGCTGCCTATAAATTCTATTGTGGGAAGAACCTTGAGGACGCTCACTCGGCCAATGCCGACACTCGTGCTACCTATGAGGTGCTGAAGGCGCAGCTCGACCGCTATCCCACGCTCCAGAACAGTGTGGACTTCCTCGCTGAGTTCTCCACGCAGAACAAGAATGTGGATCTTGCCGGGCGCATTATCTACGACGACAACAATGTGGAGGTGTTCAACTTTGGCAAGCACAAGGGGCGCTCGGTGGAGGAGGTGTTCCGCAACATCGACCGTGGCTACTACGACTGGATGATGCAGGGCGATTTTCCGCTTAACACAAAGAATGTGATAACGAATATTAAGTTGCGCTGCAAGAAGTGATTTAGGTGAGAGGTAAAAGGTAAGAGGTAAGAGGTAAGGGGTAAGGGGTAAGAGGTAAGAGGTAAGGGGTAAGAGGTGATTTAGGTAAGAGGTGAGAGGTAAGGGGGATTTGGTGAGGGGATTTGTGAAAGGATTTTTTATATATGGGATTACTGAAAGGCAAGCATATTATTCTTGGGATTTGTGGCGGCATTGCTGCCTACAAATCGGTGTTTCTGCTGCGGCTCTTGGTGAAGGCCGGGGCTGAGGTGCAGGTGGTGATTACGCCGGCAGGGAAGGAGTTTATCACTCCCGTGACGCTGTCGGCGCTGAGTGGGCGGCCTGTGATAAGTGAGTTTTTCACGGCGAATACAGGCTCGTGGAACAGCCATGTGGACCTTGGTGTGTGGGCTGATGCTATGATAATTGCGCCGGCCACTGCATCGACAATAGGCAAGATGGCTGGCGGCATTGCCGACAATATGCTTGTCACCACTTATCTCTCGGCGAAGTGCCCTGTGTTCTTGGCTCCGGCGATGGACCTCGACATGATGGCGCACCCGAGCACTAAGCGCAATCTTGAGCTGCTCGCCGGCTATGGCAACCACATCATTGAGCCTGCCGAGGGTGAGCTTGCGAGCCACCTTGTGGGCAAGGGGCGCATGGAGGAGCCTGAGAACATAGTGAAGGCGGTGGAGGCATTTTTTGCGTCGCAATGCGACATGGCTGGCCTCAGAGTGATGATTACAGCCGGTCCCACCCACGAGCGCATCGACCCGGTGAGGTTCATAGGCAATTACTCATCGGGGAAAATGGGCTTTGCGATTGCCGAGGAGTGTGCGCGTAGAGGCGCTGAGGTGACGCTTGTGAGCGGCCCGGTGTCGCTGCAGTGCGTCCACCCGGGGATAAGGCGGGTGAATGTGGAATCGGCGCGCGAGATGCTTGCTGCGGCCGAGGAGGCATTTGCCACGAGCGATGTGGCGATAATGTGTGCTGCCGTGGCCGACTACTATGTGGAGAACCAGGCCACGAGCAAGATAAAGCGCGAGAAGGACGAGATACCCCAAATCGTGCTGCAGCGCAACCCCGACATTGCCGCCACGCTTGGCGCGAAGAAGCAGCCGGGGCAGGTGCTGGTGGGATTTGCGCTTGAAACTGACAATGAGGCGGCAAATGCTCGCCTGAAGATAGAGCGCAAGAATCTCGACTTCATTGTGCTCAACTCCATGCGCGACAAAGATGCCTGCTTTGGCACCGACACCAACAAGGTGACGATTATCGACCGCAGCGGAGTGGAAAAAGCCTTTGGGTTGAAGCCTAAGAGCGAGGTGGCGCACGATATTGTGAATCACCTTGTGGAGATTATTTAATGGAAAAAGAACGACCTGAATATGCGAGGAAAAGGGCGATATTTATTGGCAGTGGTGGCTGTGCTCCTGGGTATGGCTTCGGGGCGTGCGCAGGAGCTGAAGTGTGATGTGGAAATCAACAGTCAGCAGATTCAGAACACGTCGAAGGAGGTGTTCACCACGCTTCAGCAGGCGATAGCCGACTACATGAACACCACAAAGTGGACCGATGCCCAATTCAGCGCCAATGAGAAGATAGAGTGCCGCATGTACTTCACCATAACGAAGTATGCCGACAATGTGATGTCGGGCGACTTGCAGGTGCAGTCGAGCCGTCCGGTGTATAACAGCAGCTACACCACCACGGTGCTCAACTTCAAGGACACGAAGATAGAGTTCACCTATCAGGAGAATGAACCGCTTGTGTACTCCGAGACCACCATGGAGAGCAACCTCACAGCGATACTCAACTTTTATGCGTTCATGATAATAGGGCTCGACTTCGACACCTTCTCGCCCAAGGGCGGCGACCCCTACTATGAGAAGGCAGCCAATGTGGTGCGCCTTGCGCAGAGCGCGGGCGAGAGCGGCTGGAAGGCATTTGAGGACACAAAGAACCGCAGCGCGGTGCTGAGTGCGTTCACCGAGGGTAACACCTCAGGCATACGCGAGATACTCTACGATTACCACCGCCGCGGCCTCGACGAGATGGCACTGAGCATGGACAAGGGACGTGCCATGGTGACCAAGACCATGGAAACGCTGAAGAAGGTGCATGAAATAGCTCCGATGAGCGTGTGCCTCTCGATGTGGAAGGACGCGAAGCTCGATGAGATAGTGAACATCTACTCCAAGGCCGGAATGACGGAGAAGGAAAAGGTGTATGACCTGCTTTATCCCATTTATCCCACCGAGCAGACACGCCTGAAGAAGATAAAAGAGGAAGAAAAGGATTTTTAACAGAGGAGCAGCCATGCTGAAGACACTAAAAATATCAAATTTCGCCATTATCGACAATCTTGAGATAAGTTTCGAGAAAGGATTCTCGATAATCACCGGTGAGACGGGAGCCGGAAAGTCGATAATGATGGGAGCACTCTCGCTCATTCTCGGCGGCAAGGCCGACCTGAAGGCCATACGCCACACCGACCGCAAATCGGTTATAGAGGCCACATTCGGCATAGAGGAGTATGGGCTGAAACCGCTCTTTGAGGCGTGCGACATCGACTACGACGGCGAGGAGTGCATCATGCGGCGCGAGATAGCGGCGAGCGGACGCACGCGGGCATTTATCAACGACACCCCGGTTACGCTGCAGGCAATGCGCGAGATAACGATGCACCTTGTGGACATACACTCGCAGCACAGCAACTTGCTGCTGTCGCAGCCCGACTACCAGCTTGGCATCCTCGACAGCATTATTGCCGACAAGGCGGTGAAGGAGCGATATGCCACCGAATATGGCCGCTACACCACACTGTGCAGCCGCCTGAGCCACCTCAAGGCCGAGAACCGCCGCCGCAAGGAGGAAGAGGACTACCTGCGCTTCCAGCTCGACCGCCTACAGGAGCTGAAGCTCACCGAGGGCGAGGACGTGGAGCTTGAGAACGAGGAGCGCACACTGAGCAATGTGGCCGAGATAAAGGAGGCCCTGTGGGAGGCCGGGGAGCTGCTTAGTGGCGAGAGCCGCTCGGTGATAGCCGACGTGCAGCAGATGCGGCAGCGCATGAGCCGTACGGCCGAGCTCTATGCCGACGCCGGCGAGATAGCCGAGCGCATGGAGTCGATATTGATTGAATTAAAGGATATTGACCGCACCGTGGCTGCGATGCAGGGCAACTTGGTGGATAATCCTGAGGAGCTGGCGCGCGTGCAGGAGCGGCTCAATGCGATATATGCGCTCGAGACTAAGCACAAGGTGGGGAGCGTGGACGAGCTGCTTGCCTTGCAGCACAGCTATGAGGCGCAACTCACCGAGATCGACGACAGCGACGAGGAGATAGCCGCCCTTGAGGCGATGGTGAAGGAGCAGCATGCTGTGGTGATGGCACTTGCCGAGCAGATGCACGCGATGCGCGAGGAGGCAGCCGGCACATTCTGCCGCGAGCTGCTGCGTGAGGCGATGCCGCTTGGCATGAAGAACCTTCAATTTGAGATAAAATTCAGCCGTGTGCCGCTGTGTGCTGCCGGAGTGGATGCGGTGGAGTTTCTGTTCTCCTTCAACAAGCAGCAGGCGCTAATGCCTGTGGCATCGTCGGCCTCGGGTGGAGAGATTTCGAGGTTGATGCTTTGTGTGAAGTCGATAATCGCCCGGAGCATGAAGCTGCCCACGATAATCTTCGATGAGGTGGACACTGGAGTGTCGGGCGACATAGCCAACCGCATGGGAGAGCTGATGCGCGACATGGCGCGTGGCATACAGGTGATAACCATCACTCACTTGCCGCAGGTGGCAGTGAAGGGAGAGAATCATTACAAGGTGTTCAAGCAGGACTCGGCCGACGCCACTTTCACCTCGATAAAGCGCCTCGATGATGGGGAGCGTGTGCGTGAGATTGCGGGAATGCTGAGTGGTGAGGCTATTGATGAGGCTGCGCTGAATAATGCTAAATCGTTATTGGGTAAGAGGTGATATAGGTAAGGGGTAAGAGGTGATATAGATGTGGGGTAAGACGTAAGGGGTGATACAGGTGAGGTGTGAAAGGGGAATTTGGGGTGGGACGTTTTTTTAATTGGAATGAATATGGAGAAAAATGACTATATTTTTGGAATAAGGGCAGTGATTGAGGCTATTGAGGCCGGCCGGGAAATCGACAAGATTTTCGTGAAGAAGGACCTTAATGGTGATCTTGCCAATGAACTGCTGGCTCGTGTGAAGGAGCGTGGCTTAGTGTGCCACCGGGTGCCGGTGGAGAAAATCGACCGCATCACGCGCAAGAACCACCAGGGTGTGGTGGCGATGCTTGCTGCGGTGAGCTATTGCCGGCTCGATGACATTGTGCCGCAACTCTATGAGGACGGCAAGCTGCCTTTTATCGTGTTGCTCGATGGGGTGACCGACGTGCGCAACTTTGGAGCCATAGCCCGCACTTGTGAGTGCGCGGGGGTGGATGCGATAGTGATTCCCGAGCGTGGCAGCGTGAGCGTGAATGCCGATGCGGTGAAGACTTCGGCCGGAGCTCTTCACTATCTCACTGTGTGCCGCGAGAAGAATCTCACATCGGCGGTGAAGTTCCTGAAGAACACGGGCTATAAGGTGTATGGCGCGGCGGGCGATGGCGCAGTGTGCTACACTGAGCCCGACTACACTGAGCCTACCGCCATAGTGCTTGGCTCGGAGGACGAGGGAATAAGCCGCGATGTGCTGAGGCTTTGCGACAGGCTGGTGTCGATACCGGAGTTTGGAAATATCAAGTCGCTGAATGTGTCGGTGGCTGCGGGGGTGCTTATGTATGAGGTGGTAAGGCAGAGAAGATCTAATAGTTAGGAGTTAGGAGTTAGGAGTTAGGAGTGGGGGGGGTTGGTGGGGAGTTTTTAGTTATTAGTGGGAGTTTTTTGGTGGGGGAGGTATTGGATGGGGTTTTTTGTGAATAACTAAAAGTTAAATGGTGGTTATGGGTGGCGGTTGCAAATAATTTAGTAATTTTGCAGACGTAAAACGAAAATTAAGAAAAAATAGAACAATGATAAATCGCATTTTAATTAGAATCAAGGTGGTGCAGCTGCTCTACTCCTACATGACGTCGGGGCGCACACTTAGCGCGAAAGATGCCTGCAAGGAACTTGAGAAGAGCCTCGACATGGGCTATGAGTTGTATAACTACTTGCTGCTGCTCATGGTGGAGCTCACCGAGCTACATTCCGACCGCCTGGAGCAGGCTAAGGAGAAGTATCTGCCTACCGAGGAGGACTTGAACCCTAACACGAAGCTGGTGTATAATCTCTTTGTGAAGGCTTTGATGCAGGATCCCGACTTCCGTTCCTACATTGAGGAGAAGGAGCACTCTAAGAGGAAGGAGCCTTTCACCTGGCGCAACGATGACATTTTCATGAAGCTGATGCTTGAGCGTGTGCTTCGCTCGGAGGAATATGCTCAGTATATCGACACTGAGGGCAATGACTTTGAGGAGGACTGTGTGTTCTGGCACTCGGTGATGAAGAATGTGATTCTGCCCGATGAGGAACTGAGCGATGTGCTTGAGGCTAAGTCGGTGTTCTGGAACGATGACCTCTACACCGTGGGCTCGTTTGTGCTGAAGACGATAAAGAAATTTGAGGCACATGAGGAGAATCCCATAATGCCACAGTATCGCAATGATGATGACCGCGCCTTTGGCCCGGAGCTGTTTATGCAGGCTATTAATGAGCGTGAATACTGCAACTCTCTCATCAACCGCTATGTGAACACTGAGCACTGGGACGTGGATCGCATTGCGCTGATGGATCGCCTGATAATGACGGTGGCAATAAGCGAGGTGATTCACTATCCTTCGATCCCCACGCGCGTGACGCTCAATGAATATATTGAGATAGCGAAATACTATAGCACGCCCCGAAGCGGACAGTATATCAACGGAATCCTTAACTCAGCAGTGAACTATCTGCGTAGCTCGGGAAGAATCAATAAGGAGTAAAAGGTAAGAGGTAAGAGGTAAGGAGTAAGAATGATTTTTAAGTACAATCAAACAAGAATAAAGAATTATGATTACAAACACAATTTTATTGCAACAGACACAGCAGGGTAGCGGCTGGGAGTCGCTGATTATGATCGTGGCTCTTATCGCTATTTTCTATTTCTTTATGATTCGTCCGCAGTCGAAGAAGCAGAAGGAGATTAAGAAGTTCCGCGAGGGGCTGCAGAAGGGTGACAAGGTGATTACAGCCGGTGGCATCTATGGCATCATCAAGGAAATCAAGGAAACAAGCTTCGTGATTGAGGTGACCGATAATGTGAAGATTCGCATCGACAAGAACTCGGTATATCCCTCGGCTGAGGATGCAGCTATGCAGCAGCAACAGAAGTAAGCTTAGGTAAGGGGTGAGAGATGAGGGGTAAATTGATTCTTGGTAATTGTAGCTATGATGGATAGTATATCGCTGAGAAGGAAGATAAGGACGCTGAGGGGCAGAATCGACTCGAAGTTATCGAAGTCGGTGCTGCTCTACTTGGCGTTTTTGTTTATTTCTTTTGTTTTCTGGCTTGTGCTGACGCTCAACAACTCGCTGCAACTGGAGCTGGCGATACCGCTGAAGCTGAAGTCGGTGAGCGACAGCACTACCATCATAAGCGATTTGCCGCACGCAGTGAAAATATCGCTTAAGGACCGCGGTGTGGCGATGCTCAAGTATCAGCTGGGCAATCTTCCCACGCTACAAATCGACATTAACGAGTATGGCGATGGCCAAGGGCTTGTGCGTGTACCGCAAGCCGACTTGCTGGGAGAGCTACGCAACCTCTTCGGTGCCGGCAGCACAATCACGGCTGTGAACCCCGACTCGCTGCGAGTGCTCTACACCAATCTTCCGCCCAAGCGCGTGCCGCTTGTGCTCGACCTCGATGTGCAGCCCAGCTTGCAGTCGGTTATTAATGGTGCTGTGCTATGCAGCGCCGACTCAGTGCTGGTGTATGCCGACAAGAACACGCTGAGTGGACTCACCGAGGCCTACACCTACCATGTGGAGGAGCGCGACCTGACCGACACCCTTGTTCGCGAGGTGGCGGTGGCTCCGATAAAGGGAGCGAAGATAGTGCCAAAGAGCGTGAGGCTCACCATACCGGTGGAGCCGCTCATCTACAAGAGGCAACAGGTGCCGGTGGAGATTATCGACCAGCCTGTCAACGTCAATGTGCTCACTTTCCCGGCTATGGTTGAGGCGACGTTCCTGGTGCCTCAGAGTATGTATAGGAAAAAGATGGGGATAAAGGCTGCGGTATACTATAATGATGTGCTCGAGTCGGCCACAAGCCATGTGGCGGTGCGGGTGGCCGAGGTCCCGGCGGTGTGCAAGAGTGTTGGGCTGTCGGTGGATAGTGTGGAGTACATCATTGAGAAGAGGTGATTTTGTTTTTGAGCCGATGAAGATAATAGCGATTACCGGAGGAATTGGGAGTGGGAAGAGTGTGGTCTCAACAGTGCTGAGGAAGTTGGGCTATGCCGTGTATGACTGCGACAGCCGTGCGAAGCGGCTTATGGCTGCGTCGGAGGAGATACGCCGTGAGCTTCGGGAGGCTTTTGGCGCGGCAGTGTTGACTGCCGATGGCGGGGCAATAGATTCGCGGGAGCTTTCCCGGCGAGTCTTTGGCAACGCTGAGGCTCTTGCGAGGCTCAATGGCATTGTGCACCCGCGTGTGAGGAGCGATGTGCGGCTGTGGGCTGAGGCTCAAGGTGAGCGTGGCGTGGTATTTGTGGAAACGGCGATACTGCACGAGAGCCGGCTCGATGAGATTGTTGACGACGAGTGGCAGGTGACTGCGCCGGTGCCGGTGCGCGTGGAGCGCGTGATGAGGCGCAATGGCCTAAGCGAGGCGCAGGTGCTGGCACGCATAGCGTCGCAGAGCCGCTACATCACAGCTAATCCCATAGTGAACGATGGCGTGGAGGCTGTGTTGCCGCAGATAATGAGCCGATTGAGCGACTTGGGGCAATAATCGCAGTGCTGAATTTTTGGATAATGAGCAAATTTGTATTACTTTTGCAAGCGTAACTCCACACAAAGAATCAAGAAACAAAAAAATAAGAACAACAAAACGATTAAGACAACACGACTATGTTGAAGAAAATTTTGTCAATTTCGGGTAAGCCCGGACTTTACCGACTCATCTCCTATGGTAATAAAATTATTGTGGTAGAAGGCCTTGCCGACAAGAAGCGTATGCCGGCCTACTCCAACTACAAGATAATCTCTCTTGGCGATATTGCCATCTATACAAGCGGTGAGGAAGTGCCTCTTGGCAATGTGTTCGATACCATCTACAAGAAATATGAGGGAAAGGCTCTCGACCCAGCCAACTATAAGACTGCCGAGCAGCTCCAGGAGTTTTTTGGCGACATTCTGCCCGAGTATGACCGTGAGCGTGTGTATAACACCGACATTAAGAAGGTGATTCAGTGGTATAATATTCTGGTGAATGCCGGTGAGACTAATTTCCTT
>CAMGFF010000037.1 GCA_946055125.1 uncultured Prevotellaceae bacterium
GCATAGGAATTGACCGCATCAACTCCATTAAGGAGAAATCGGAGATGAAGAAGTACTACCATGCCGGAGGAATCCCCACAGCACGCCAGGAGAAAGGCTCGAAGGGCTATGAAGCAGCATTGGACTTTGCGCAGCATGTGGGCTATCCACTCATAGCCAAGCCCGATGTGGGCGTGGGAGCCGGAGGGACATTCAAGATCGACAACGACGACAGCCTACTGCGCTTCTTCAACCAGGTGTATGCCCAAGGCTACGTTATCGAGGAATATATCACCGGCGACATTTGTTCGTATGATGCGATAATCAACAGTGAAGGCACACCGCTATTCGAGTCGATGACGGTGTGGCCACCGAGCATAATGGACATAGTGAACAAGCAGCTCGACCTGAGCTACTATGTGGCCAAGGAGATGCCCGAGGGACTGCGGGCGATGGGAAGGCGAACGGTGAAGGCCTTCGGCGTGACAAGGCGCTTCGTGCACCTTGAGTTTTTCAGGCTCGACATCGACCGGGGCGAACTTGGGAGGGAAGGCGACTTTGTGGCGCTTGAGGTGAACATGCGCCCGGCGGGAGGCTACACACCCGACATGATAAACTATGCACACTCCACCGACGTGTACAAGATATGGGCCGACATGGTGGCCTACGACAGCTCGAAGCTGGCAAGCCACAGCGTTCACGATGCGCACAATGCCCTGTCGCGCGAGTGGAGCGAGCAATACTACTGCGTGTTTGCCTCGCGGCGCGACATCTACACCTACCGCCACACTCACGAAGAAGTGCTGAAAGAATATGGCGACAGCATGGTGATGTGTGAGCGCATGCCCGACATCCTCTCGGGCGCGATGGGGAACCAGATGTACACCGTGCGGCTGAAAACCACCGAAGAAAAGGATCGGTTCATTGCATTTGTGCACGAAAAAGCGTAATTTTACAGACCAAAACAAAATCACACTCAGCCCGAAAAGATGATAACACAATACTACCAGCATTACAGCAGGAGCCTAGACCCAGACCTGGAATACCAGACCTACGGAACGCAAGGACATGCCGTGCTCGTCTTCGCCTCGCAAGACGGGCGCTTCTACGACTACCAGAACTTCGACATGGTGGCAACGCTGTCGCCCTTTATCGAAACAGGGAAAATACGCCTTATATGTGCCGACAGCATCGACTCCGAGACATGGAGCGACATAAACGGCGACCCACGCTCACGCATCGAGAAACAAGAGAGGTGGTACCACTACATAATCGACGAACTTATCCCGGCCGTGCGGAATGGCAACGAGACATTTATAGTGACGGGCTGCTCTATGGGCGGGTTCCATGCAGCCAACCACTTCTTCCGCCGGCCCGACATATTCGACACGCTGCTGTCGCTCTCAGGGCTCTACGGAGCCGACTATTTCTTCGGGAGCTACAAGGACAAGCTGGTGTATGACAACTCGCCGCTCGACTTCCTCGCCGGCATGCCCGACGACCACTACTACTGGAACCTTTACCGCAGCCGCAGGATAATATGTTGCGTGGGGCAAGGACGCTGGGAAGATGAGCTGCTTGCCGACACGCGCAAGCTCGACGCCCTGCTCACAGCCAAGCATGTGGACCACTGGTGCGACTACTGGGGCTATGATGTGGACCACGACTGGTCGTGGTGGCGCAAGCAGGTGTATTACTTCATGAATCACATAGTATATGGCGACCTCGAGCGCACCATATCATAGCGCGAATCAGGGCAGACGGGGCAGCAACTCGACTGACACACATGGGGCCAATGCGCCCCATGTTTTTTCCCACTACTTCTTGAAATTTTCTTCACAATTTCTTTGCTTGGTGACAACTATTTCACTACTTTTGCATTGCATTTTTATTCTAATTTTATTCTAATACATTTTTTTCGCATAACTTATGATTAAACATCTTTTGCTTTCGGCTTGCGCCCTCTCGCTGGGCATGGGAGCCTCTGCGGCCACAAAAGCCACGCCAGCACCTGTCGCCACTTGCGACGACGTGATACTGCACGCCTGGTGCTGGTCGTTCAACACTATCAAGGACAACATGAAAGACATTGCCGACGCCGGCTACCGCTATGTGCAGACATCGCCCGCACAGGAGTGCGTGACGCAGACCAAGGGCGACAAGGGCGGAGGCAACCAAATCTATGGCCACGGCCGCTGGTATTACCACTATCAGCCCACCGACTGGAAAATAGGCAACTACCAGCTTGGCACGCGCGACGACTTCCGCGCGATGTGTGCCGAGGCCGAGAAATATGGAGTGAAAGTGATAGTTGACGTGCTGCCCAACCACACCTCAATCGACGACACCCGCGTGAGCGACGCCCTCGACGCTGCCGTGGGCGGGCATGAGAACCTCTACCACGCCAATGGCTTCAACGAGATTAAGGACTACAACGACCGCATGCAGTGCACCACCGGCCAGATGGGCGGACTACCCGACGTGAACACGGAGAACCCCGACTTTCAATACTACTACATGACCTATGTGAACGACCTGCTCGCCTGTGGGGCACGCGGCTTCCGCTACGACACCGCCAAGCACATAGGCCTGCCGAGCGACCCGCTCGACCCCAAGTCGAAGCAGAACGACTTCTGGGACGTGGCCCTGGGGCGCAAGGCTGTGAAGGGGCTGCGCATGTCGTTGCCGGCCGACAGCCTTTTCATCTATGGCGAAGTGCTCCAGGACCGCAACGTGAAGGAGGCCGAGTATGCCGAGTACATGAAGCTCACAGCCAGCTCCTACGGCCATGTGGTGCGCCAGGCGCTTGAGAAAGGCGCATGGCATGCCGACAACATAGAGAGCTGGTGCCACCCCGCCAATCCCGCCGAGCTCGTGACCTGGGTGGAGTCGCACGACACCTATTGCAACGCCCACGAGTCGGCCGGCCTGAGCAATGAGCAGATAAAGGTGGCATGGGTGTTCCTCACCGCCCGCCAGCATGGCACACCGCTCTTCTACAACCGGCCGGCCGGCAGCACGCGCGACAACGTGTGGGGCAACAACATCGTGGGACTTCGTGGCAACGATAACTTCAAGAACCCCGAGGTGGTGGCCGCCAACAAGTTCCGCCGCGCCATGCACGGCCAGGCCGAGAGCGTGGCCTATTCGGCCGACGACAAAATGGCCGTGGTGAGCCGTGGCAAGCGCGGAGCCGCCATTGTGAACATTTCGGGCGACGAGCTCACCGTGAGCCTCCCCACCACGCTCAAGAACGGCAAGTATACCGACGCAGTGAGCGGCACCCGCTTCACAGTGAAGAAGGGCGTGCTCACCGGCACCGTGAAACCCCTCACCAGCTACATACTCATGGCCAAATAACCCACTTCCACACACGCCACACAAAAAGCCATTATCCCAAGCCGGATAATGGCTTTTTTGCAGCCGGCAGAGCCACAGGCAGTAAAAATTAACATATTAGTGCTAATTCATCACGCCAAATAACATCTTTTTGCACAACAATTCGCCAATTTCCACGTTTAATAAGGTGAGTTTTGGGAAAAAATTCGTATCTTTGCACACTTAAATTCAGCTAAGTCAACGATGAGACAATTAAAGATTACAAAATCAATCACCAATCGTGAGAGCGCATCACTCGACAAGTATCTGCAGGAGATAGGTCGTGAAGACCTGATTTCGGTGGAAGAAGAGGTGGAACTCGCTCAGCGAATCAAGAAAGGTGACCATGCTGCACTTGAGAAACTAACCCGCGCCAACTTGCGTTTCGTTGTATCTGTGGCCAAACAGTATCAGAACCAGGGATTGAGTCTTCCCGACTTAATCAATGAAGGAAATCTTGGCTTGATTAAAGCTGCCCAGAAATTCGACGAGACCCGCGGATTCAAGTTCATCTCCTACGCTGTGTGGTGGATACGTCAATCAATCCTGCAAGCTCTCGCCGAGCAGTCGCGTATCGTGCGCCTGCCGCTCAACCAGGTGGGCTCGCTCAACAAAATCAGCAAGGCCCTCTCAAAGTTTGAGCAAGAGAATGAGCGCCGCCCATCGGCCGAAGAACTTGCAAAGCAGCTCGACATTCCCGTGGACAAAATCTCGGACACGCTCAAGGTTTCGGGCCGCCACATCTCAGTCGACGCTCCCTTTGTGGAGGGAGAGGACAACAGCCTGCTCGACGTGCTTACCAACGACGACTCACCCATGGCCGACTCCTCGCTCAACCAGGAGTCGCTCTCGAAGGAGGTGGATCGCGCGCTCAATCAGCTCCACGAGCGTGAGCGCGACATCCTCAAGATGTTCTTCGGCATAGGCTGCCAGGAAATGACACTCGAAGAGATTGGCGCCAAATTCGACCTCACTCGCGAGCGCGTGCGCCAGATTAAGGAGAAAGCCATACGCCGCCTCAAGGGACAGAAGAGCCGCCTCCTCAAGTCCTACCTTGGCGATTGATTAAGGAAGAAAGACTTTTTGTGGATTAAGAATTTACACTACGGCCGTCCCTCATCATGTGAAGGGCGACCGTTTTTTTAGGCACAAAAAAATTATGATATTACGGCATTTTGTAGTACTTTAGCAGAAAATTTCCAAGCACTATGAAGAATTTCATCACCACAATAGCAGCATTGATTTTGGCGGCAACCTGCCATGCAGCACAGCCGGCAGGCCAGACCCAGGGCTTGAGGCACTTTGCCTGGGGCGTGGACGTGGGCTCGTCGATCGACCTCTCGGGCAACGACCTCTCGTCGCTCGACATCTCCACCTATTTCGGCTACAAGAACTCAGTGATTCGCACCCTCGGCGTGGGCGTTGACCTGCGCAACTCCCTCGGTAACAGCTGCACCATGATACCCGTGTATGCCATGCTGCGCACCAATTTCTCCTCGGCCGTGACCCTGTGCTTCGCCGACATACGCTCGGGCTACTCCTTCAATAGCCTCAACACCACTGACAGCTCAAATGGCCTATTCCTCTCGGCAGGCCTCGGCTTCAACCTCTACACCTCGCCCAAGGTGAAGTCGCACATTATCCTCTCCTACTCCTACCAGGAGCTGAAGCCCGACATGGCACTCGGCTTCCCGCGCTTCACCCATAGCCTCAGCGCCATGTCGGTGAAAATAGGCGTGAATTTCTGAGCACAGCAGGTGAGCCACCACACTGGCGCGGCGCCCGCCGGCATTGGACTGCTACTTCAGTGAGGCCGTGGAGTGGCTAAAGGGGCTAAGCTGTTAGCCGGGCGGCCGTGTGGTGAACGGGGGGATTAGAAAGCCTCGTTGATATTGAAAGTGAAGCCGCTCTCGCCATGGAGGCCGCGGCCGTAGTCGAGGCGCACGTTCACGTGCTTCTTAAACTCCCAGCGGTAGCCCACACCATAGTTGGGCAGCAGCTTGCTGAAGGTGCGGCCGTCGTGAAACACGTTGCCCACGCCCACCCATGCCACAACGCCATTGCGCCGCCACACGTGCTGTCGCAGCTCGAGCTGTGCCGCCATGCTGTGCTTGTCGCGGTAGCGGCCCTCATAGTAGCCACGCATGCTGCCATGCGCGCCAAGGCGTGCCACATTGGCCCAGGTGGGGTGTCCGAAAACAAACTCGCCCTTGAGGTCGCCGGCCAGAATTCCACCCTTCCACACGCGCCGGTAGAAGCTGAAGCGGAGGTTGGTGGTGTAGAAGGCCTTTTCGTTGCCGAGCCACTTGGGGCGCACCATTTGCGAGAGATAGAAGTAGATTCCGCGCGAGGCGCAGGTGATCACGTCGCGAGTGTCGAATTGCACACACACGCCAAGGCCATAGTTGTTCATTCGCAGCGAGTCGCCATTGAAAAGCTCGGGGCGGCCTTCGATTTCCGAGCCCTTGATGTAGTCCCACGCAGCCATGGGGCCAAGGTAGAGATTATCGGCCACGCGCACGAGGAACTCGGCCGACACATTGGCCTGGAAGCGCTTCATTTCGGTCTCGTTGCCATCGTTGCTGCAGTTGTCGTAGCCCACTCCCCAGTAGGACGTGGGGAATGAATAGAGATAGAGCTTGTAGTTGATTCGGTAGCGGTCGTCGGGAAATAGGTTGTTTCCGCGCACGCCCACCATCCAGAATCCCACGGTGGAGAAGCTGCTGAAGAGCGACACATTCGATGGCTGCATAGTCTTGGGGCAGCCCGCCATGCGGTAGAGCCCTGCTCCCACGAGTCCAATTCCGAATTTAGTGTCGGAGGAGTAGTAGGGGCCGCCAATGAAATTTATGTCGAATTTCTTGTTGTTCTCCTTGTTGGCGTCGCCAAAGTAGTCGAATAAGCGCTGCACCGGGCCGCGCTTCTTCACAATGCTGTCGGGCGCGGCCACAGTGGACACATTGAGTGAATCATTGCGTGCAACCGTTGTGGCCGAATAAAGTGGTTGTGAGCCTGCAATCATAGCGACCAGGGCAATCCATAGGGTCTTCATAGTCCTTTATCTTGTATGTGTTCTTTTGTGTGTGTTCTTATTCTAAGTAGGCACAAAATTACTAAAAAACCTACAAACGCACCTTATTATCACCACTCGAAAACGCTGTGAGTGGTGAAATAGGCAACAAAAGCCGTGTTTTGTAACAATGCTTGTGGCATCGGCTGAAATTTTCGGCATTTTGCACACTCAATAGCGCGGAATTTTGTAATTTTGCACACTGAAATTCAAGAAGCACAATGATGAATAATCTTTATATCAGCCTTTTCCTCGCGTTCTTCAAGATTGGGGCGTTCACCTTTGGTGGGGGCTGGGCCATGATTTCGATTATCGAGCGTGAAATCGTGGAGAAGCACAAGTGGATAAGCAAGGCTGACTTCCTCGACCTCCTCGCCGTGGCGCAGGCTATGCCCGGCATTCTCGCAGTTAACATCTCGGTGGTGATTGGCGACAACCTGCGCGGGCTGCGCGGCAGCATAGTGTCGGCATTAGGCACTATCCTGCCCTCGTTCGTAATGATACTGTGCATCGCCATTTTCCTCACCCCCGACGACATCAAGAACAATGAGCTTATAAGCAGCATATTCAAGGGCATACGCCCGGCAGTGGTGGCACTAATCGTGGCGCCGGTGCTCACCACTGCCCGCGCCGCGAAGATTAACTGGAAAACGGTGTGGATTCCCATCGTCACCGCGCTGCTCATCTACTCCAAGCTGCCATTTATCTCCAATCCCATCACATTCATCATTCTTGGAGCGCTCGGTGGCTACATCTACTACATTAAGCGCGTGAATGGCGCAATCCATGCCGGGAAGGAGGTGGAGAAATGAGCATCTACCTGAAATTGATATGGGCCTACCTGAAGATAGGACTATTTGGCTTTGGCGGCGGATATGCCATGCTCTCGCTCATTCAGCGCGAGGTGGTGGACAGCGGCTGGATTTCAGGCACCACCTTCACCGACATTGTGGCTATCTCGCAGATGACACCCGGCCCCATTGGCATCAACAGCGCCACCTACATAGGCTACGTAGTCACCGGCAGCGTGTGGGGCTCGCTGCTCGCCACAGTCACCGTGGTGCTGCCGCCCTTCGTGCTGGTGCTATATGCCAGCCACTTCATTCGCAGGCACAAGGACAGCGCGATAATCAAGGGCGTGTTCATGGGGCTTCGCCCGGTGGTGGTGGGGCTAATCGCCTCGGCTGCCCTGCTGCTCATGAACTCCGACAACTTCGGCGCCGCCACCACCGAGTGCATCAAGAGCATTGCGATATGCGTGGCATCGTTCTGCGTGGTCTATTTCACGCGCATACACCCCATTTTCATCATCATCGCCGCCGGAATAATTGGCGCAATAATCTACTAAGGCAATGAACTACAAGGAAACAATTGATTTTCTCTTCACACAGGTACCCATGTTTCAGCGCATAGGCGGCCAGGCCTACAAGCCGGGGCTGCACACCACACGCGCCCTCGACGACCTCTTTGGCAACCCCCACCGCGCTTTCCGCACCATCCATGTGGGTGGCACCAACGGCAAGGGCTCCACATCGCACACGCTGGCCTCTATTCTCCAGCTCTCGGGCTACCGCGTGGGGCTATACACCTCGCCACACCTGCTCGACTTCCGTGAGCGCATTCGCGTGAATGGCGAGATGATTCCCGAGGAGTGTGTGGTGGATTTTGTGGAGCGATACCGCCGCTCGGGCTTCGAGGGCGAGCCGTCGTTCTTCGAGCTGAGCACAATTATGGCCTTCGACTACTTTCGCAGCGCCGGAGTGGATATTGCAGTGATTGAGGTGGGGCTGGGCGGACGGCTCGACTGCACCAACATCATCACGCCGCTGCTGAGCATTATCACCAACATATCATTCGACCACACCCAGTTTCTCGGCGACACCCTGCCGGCGATTGCCCGCGAGAAGGCGGGAATCATTAAGCCCGGCGTGCCGGTGGTGATTGGCGAGGCCGAGGGAGAGGTGCGCGAGGTGTTTGCCGAGAAGGCGGCATTAAAAGGCTCTACAATCGCTTTTGCCTGTGAGGATGAGGGCTTGCTCACCTGCGAGGGTGAAAATGGAAATTTGAGGCTAAAAACACGCGATTTTGACACCCTGGAATACGAGCTGTGCGGCGACTGCCAGAAGAAGAACGCAGCCACCATTCTCACTGCCCTGCCGCTGCTAAGAAAAGCGGGGCTGAACCTGCCACAGGATGCCATTGCCGGGGGATTTGCCCGCGTGTGCGAAATCTCGGGCCTCATGGGACGCTGGATGACCGTAGCCTCCCACCCCACCGTGATTTGCGACACAGGGCACAACACCGGCGGCTTTGCCTATATCGCCCGGCAGCTTCGCCGGGTGGAGTGCACCGCCCTGCGCATCGTGATAGGCTTCGTGAGCGACAAGGACGTGAGCCACATCCTCGAGATGCTTCCACAATGTGCCACCTACTACTTCACCCGGGCATCGGTGCCGCGTGCCATGGACTGCCACACCCTTGCCGGGCTTGCCGCAGCAAAGGGGCTGCACGGACGCTCCTACCCCACAGTGGCTCAGGCTTATAATGAGGCACTAAAAGAAAGTGCCACCACCGACTTCATCTACGTCGGCGGCAGCACCTTTGTGGTTGCCGACCTTCTTGCATTGCTCAAGGCGGCAAAGTGACGGCATTGCACTAAAGGGCGGCAATCACCTCAATCTCCACAAGCGCACGCTTGGGAAGCTCCTTCACAGCAATAGCCGAGCGTGCCGGGAACGGCTCGCTGAAGTGCTGTGCATAGATTTCGTTCATCTCACCGAAGAGCGACATCTCGGCAAGATACACGGTAGTCTTCACCACATTGTCGAGTGTAGCGCCTTTCTCGGCGAGGATAGCCTTGATATTGGCGATTGCCTGGGCAGTCTGCTCCTGGATTCCGGCAGGCATTTCGCCCGTTTCGGGGTTGATGGCAATTTGTCCGGAGAGGAACATGAGGTTGCCGGCCTTCACAGCATGGCTGTAGGGGCCAATGGCTGCGGGTGCGTTCTTAGCTTTAATCGTTTCTTTCATCGTTGGGATATTGTGTTTTTTGAATTCAACAATTCTTCGTTCAAGTCGAGGAGGTCCTTTAAGAGCACATCCTGCGCCTCGGCAATTGCGAGCCGCGAGCCGAGGAAGCTGTGAGCGGCGGCATAGCGGGCGTCGAAGTCGCCGATAAACCGCTCAGAGCCGGCACTGCGCAATCTGTTGGCAACCATAGCCACAGTCATCAGCTCCACGTCGATTGCCGGCTGATAGGCAAATTCCCTCTCATCCTTTCCCACCACAGCCGAGAGCAGCCCCACCTTCACGAGGCGGTCGACTACCTTGCCGGCGAGGCGAATGGGAATGCCGGTGCCATTCGACAGCTCGGCCTTGCTCAGCGGCGGCTGCGCCCTCACGAATCGGCGCACAATCACCGCCAGGGCGATGATTGCCACGCGCTCGCCGTAGTTCTGCGATATGTTCTTTATCTCGTCGCGGAAGCCGAAGCGGAAAATGCTCTGCGAGGAATAGGCCATCACCACACCCGAGAGGCAAATGAGCCACGAGAGCTGAATCCAGATGAGCAGCAAGGGCAGGAAGGCGAAGCTGCCATAGATGGCGTTGTACTTCGACACATAAATCTGCCCCGAGAGCATGAGCCACTGCACCACCTGGAACGTGGTGCCGCACAGCAGGCCCGGAATGAGCGCGCTCAGGAACTTCACGCGCGTATTGGGAATGAGCATGTAGGCGAGGGTGAAAAACAGCCATATCAGCACCGTGGGCGCGGCATCGAGCGCGAATCCCACCACCGGCGAGAGCAGCGTGCCCGAGGTGGCCACCGACATGTAGATTGCAATACCATTGGAGCAAATCATGAGCACCGGCAGAATCATGAAAATGGCGGTGTAGTCGGTGACCTTGCGGTAGAACGACCGCCCCGACTTCTCGCCCCAGATGTGATTGAAAGTGTCCTCCACGTTGCCCAGCAGGCTCACCAGCGACCACAGCAGGAAAATGATGCCTATGCCCACAAACACCCCCTCAGACGACTGCTCCAGATAGCTGTCGACAAAGCTCATGATGCTGCTCAGCGCATCGCCCTGCAGAGGGATGAACTTGAGCAGCCCGGCCTCAACCATGTTCTGGAAGCCAAATCCGCGGCCAATGGCGAAAAGCATGGCAAGAGCCGGCACCATTGCAAGGATGGTGCTGTAGGTGAGGGCGCTCGCCTTCTGCTGCAAGTTCTTGTCGAGAAATGAAGTCACCGAGAGGTTCACTATCTTCACCAGGTTGATCCACCAGGTGCTGCGGGTGTCCTGCCACACGCCACCCAAACAGTAGCGATAGCATCGCATTGCCCACCGCCTGGCAAGATTCACTGTGGCACGTATTCGCATAGAGAATTGTATTTAGCTTAAAGTGAACAATAAAAAAGAAAAAAGGAGGCAGCACGGCTATAAGCCGGGTTATGTCGCAGCCCGGCCTTGCGGCCGCTGGGCTGCGGTCTGTCATTTATCTGAGCGCGGTGTTGCCACCGAGCTTTAGCAGCCTACCCCTCGGCAATGGACGAGTAACCCTTAAATGCCGATATACTTGACCTTGCAACTCATAAGTTGTGCGGCGTGCGGTGTCGCCATCGCACCCGGTGGGCTCTTACCCCGCCTTTTCACCCTTACCCCGGCCACCGAGGTGACCGTGGCGGTTATTTTCTGTCACATTCAACTCTACCATCGCTGATAGCTTCCCGTTAAGAAATATGATACTCTGTGTTGCCCGGACTTTCCTCACACCGCGCCTTTGGGTCACGGTGAGCGACAGACCGCCATACTGCCTCCAGTATTCCTTTTTTTCGACCCTGCAAATTTACGCCTATTTCTCCAATTTTCCAAATCCCCGCCCCATCATCTTTCGCAGTGTGCTTGCATTCCGTCATTCTTGGTAGCTGTTTCATGGGGAGGGTGTGGGTGGAGTGGATAAGGGTGCCGGCACGATGTGCCCACAGCCTGGAGTTTTACCACAACATAAAAATGCCCACTTATTTTTTAATGACTGCTAAACCAGGTGTTTCCTTTATTAATTTAACTTAAAAATCAAGGCCGAGTGATACAACGTAACAAATAAAAAACTACTTTTCCATC